>CAZRFC010000077.1:12779-13439 GCA_964598975.1 uncultured Mycobacterium sp.
CCCCCGCGTGCACCCACCGCCCCACCTGTGGGGGTCGTTGGTCTTTGCTAACGCCTTGGGCCTCTTCCTGGTCGGCGCCCCCACTGCGCGCCGCCGCGGCCCGGTTCCCGTGCTTGACCACCGGCACCCCTGCCGCGGCCACCACGACCGCCGCCATCGTCGACAAGTTCACGGTATTGGAACCGTCGCCGCCGGTGCCGACGATGTCCACGGTGTCGGTGCCGATCACATCCGTGGGGACCTGCTGGGCGTAGGCAAGCATGGTGTCGGCCAGTTCCCGCACTTCGGCTGCGGTAGGCCGCTTCATCTTCATCGACACGCCGAAGGCGGCGATCTGGGCCGGCGTCGCAGCCCCGGCCATGATCTGGTCCATCGCCCAGGCCGCCTCCCCGGTCGCCAACTCCGTACCGGTCGTCAAACGGCCCAGGACCTGCGGCCATGTCGAAATCGGGGAAACCTCGCGGGGCTGGGAAGGCGGTGGGGTCACCGCCTGATCGTCGCATGTCGGCGGTCGGAGACATACGCAGGTCAGGGCCTCGCCGAAAACTTGTTGTGACCAATTCCGCCCCTGGCTGTACCTGGCCAACTACAAAGCGTCATACTTCTCTTTGTGACAAGCGCTGTGGGCACCTCAGGAACTGCGATTACGTCGCGCGTGCA
>CAZRFC010000078.1:0-13417 GCA_964598975.1 uncultured Mycobacterium sp.
AGCTCAGCGCCGAGTAGCCGCTCCCGAAATCGTCGATGGCCCCGCGGATTCCGCGGGCGCGCAGGTCGCTCAGGACACCCCGGGTGTGGGCGATGTTGTCGAGCACCATGTCCTCGGTGATCTCGACGGTGAGCGCCGACGGACTCAGTCCACGCTCGGAAAGCTCCCGGCCGATCCGCTCGGGAAGGTTCGGGGTGCCGAGCGAAGGTGGGAAGAGGTTTATCGCGACGGGCAACTCAGCGCCGGCGGCAGACCACCGGGCCGCATCGTCAAGTGCCCGAGCGAGCACGAAGTCGGTTACCCGACCGATCAAACCGTGCCGCCGGACCAGTGGCAGGAACTCGTCGGGGCCGAGCAGTCCGCCCTCCCGCCGCGGCCAGCGCAACAGTGCCTCCACACCCACCACCGCTGACGTTTTGAGGCTGAACTTCGGCTGATAGACCAGAGTGAGCTCGCTGCGGTCAATCGCGTGCCGCAGTTCGTCAAGCAACTGGGCCGCCTCGGCACCGGAGTTTGGATCACTCTCGGTAGGAATCTCCGACGAGCAACTCCACAGCCTGGAACGCTCTCCGCGGGCACGGGCACGCTTGGCGGCGTACATCGCCAAGTCGGCGCGCTTGAGCAGATCGGCGACCTTACGGCCGGACTGCGGATCGTCGGTTTCGGCGAAGGCCAAGCCGACGCTGGGCTGGATGACCACTTCGCGGCCGTCGACGGTGAACGGCGCGTCGAAAGCAGACACCACCCGACGCGCGATCGGCTCCGCAGTGTCGGCGGGCCCCTCGAGGATCACGCCGAATTCGTCGCCCCCGAGCCGCGCGACGGTATCGCCGGTGCGGACCGCGTCGCGCAGTCGGTTGGCCACGGCGATCAGAAGTTCATCGCCGGCGGCATGCCCGAGGGTGTCATTGACCACCTTGAAGTCGTCGAGGTCGATGGCCAGCACACTGAGGGACTGATCGTCGCGGGTGCGCAATTGCATGGCGTGGTGGAGCCGGTCCTGGAACAGCACGCGATTGGCCAGTCCGGTGAGCGGGTCGTGCAGTGACTGTTCGGACACTGCCGCCAGAAGCCGACGATCCTCGCTGACCGCAAGAAACTGCCGGGCCAGCACGAGCAGTACGAGCAGGATCCCGACCCCCACCATCGGGCGGGTCCAATCCGGCGGATTCAGCGCGAGGATCCCGGCGGCGACCATCAGGGGCGCGTAGGGCAGCCACACCGAAGCCCACCCCGGGAGTTCATCCTCGACAGCATCTTCTTCGGGCATTGTCCGACCGACCGCCGCGGCCAGCGTCAGCATCAGCAGGCCCGCCACCCAGAAGATGTCGATCCCGTCGCCGCTGGCGTATTCCCGCTGCGCCGACAGAAACGCATACCCGCTGTCCGCCACGGACATGCTGATCAACCCCAGCGTGATCAGCGTCATCACCGGACGCTGGTTCGCATGTGCACTGACGAGAACCACGGCAGCGATGGTCACCACCACGAGGTCGGACACCGGGTACGCGAATGACAGGAGGAATTCCAGCCGGGTCGCGCGCCCGGTCTCAAACAGGTCCGCCATCACCAGGCACCAGGAAACAATGAAGAGTGAACCGGCAACGATCAGGCCGTCAAGCAGGATCAGTCCGCGAAGCCGACGCCGGTGCCGATTCCAGAAAAACAACAGCGCTACACAGGCTGCTACAGGAAAAGCCAGGAAGAAGCCATCGGCAACCGAGGGGAACGGGACCTCACGCACCACGAGTTCGGTGTACGTCCAAATCAACTGGCCGATATTCCAGGACACCAAGCCGACCACCAGCGCCCACCACGCGGCACGCAGGCGCCCCTGCGCGGCGCGGGCCGCCGTGATCGAGAAGATCAGCGCGGCCATGGACACCCCGACTATCACTAGATCGTCGATCGCCTTGCGGGCCATGCCCTCTGACCAACCGCCGAACAGCCATGCCGCGAAGCTCACCAGAACCACCGCCGCCGTCACGGCGACGTGGGACGTCTTCGGCTGTGGCGGCGTCACGGCAGTCTGCTGACCAACTCCTCAACCCCCACCCGCGGACCGGTGAAGAACGGGATCTCCTCGCGTACATGCAGGCGCGCCTCGGTGGCGCGCAGATCCCGCATCAGATCGACGATGCGGTGTAACTCCGGCGCCTCGAACGCCAGAATCCACTCGTAGTCGCCGAGGGCGAAGGCGGGCACGGTGTTGGCGCGGACATCCTTGTAGCCGCGAGCGGCCATGCCGTGGTCTGCCAGCATCTTGCGGCGTTGCTCGTCGGGTAGCAGGTACCACTCCAGTGACCGCACGAAGGGGTAGACGCAGATGTAGTTACCCGGCTCCTCGTCGGCCATGAACGCCGGCACATGACTCTTGTTGAACTCCGCCGGACGGTGCAGGGCCACACTGCTCCAGAAGGGCGTGGTGGCCCGACCCAGCGCGGTGGTGCGGCGGAAGTCGCTGTAGGTGCGCTGCAGGTCCTCCAGTCGTTCGGCATGCGTCCAGATCATGAAATCGGAGTCGGCGCGGGTGCCTGCGATGTCGTAGATGCCGCGGACGACTACGCCGTTCTCCTCCTGCTGCTTGAGGAAAGTGGCGGTCTCGTCGATCACCGCGGCGCGGCATTCCTCGTCGTAGCCGAGCGCCCCCGGTCGGGCGGCGAACACCGAGAACATCACGTAGCGGACAGTGGCGTTGATCTCGTCGTAGTTAAGTCTCGCCATGGCTCTATCGTGCCACGCCCAGGCGGGCCGGCAACGCCATGGTGAGGCCCGGAACGCTGTCGGCCGGTATCGGCGCTCCGAAGAAGTCGCCCTGGGCGACGTCGAACCCCCACTGCAGGAGTCGAGCCGCGGTATCGGCGTCGCGCACGCCTTCCGCGACAGTGGTCAGCCCCAGTTCGCGCCCCATGGTCACCGCGGCCCGGACCACCGACTCGACGCGGGGCGACCACAGGTGCGGGCCGACGAAGTCGCGGTCCAGTTTGATCTCGTCGACCGGAAGATGACACAGGTAGGACAGTGCCGGATAGCCGGCCCCGAAGTCGTCGATGGAGATCCGGACGCCGCGCTTCCGCAGGACACCCAGGACGGATTTCGTCGGGCCTACCCGCCCCAGTGGGAGTTCCTCGGTCATCTCCACGGTCAACGCGTCCGGCCTCAGATTCCGTTGCTCGAGTTCGGCGAAGACACGATCGGGCAGGCTCTGATCGGCCATCGTCGGGGTGAAGACATTGACCGCGACGGGCAGCTCAAGACCGGCCTTGCGCCACCGGTGCGCATCATCAAGTGCCAGTCGCAGGACCAGGTCGGTGATCTCGGACATCAGTGAATCGGTTCGCACCAGTGGCAGGAACTGTCCCGGCAGCAGCACACCGTGTTTGGGATGCGACCAGCGCAGCAGCGCCTCAACCCCCACGACCTGACCGGTCCGCAGACTGACCTTGGGCTGATAGACCAGGCTCAGAGTCGAATCCTCGACCGCGGTGCGCAATTCGGCCAAGAGGCCGCGATCGGCAGAGGTCACGAGGTCGCGCGCTGGCGCGGTACCGGCGCGAATCCGCTTGGAGGCGTACATCGTCAGGTCCGCGCGCTTGAGAACTTCCTCGCCGGTGACGTCCTCGGGGCGGCACAGGGCCAGACCGACGCTGGAACCCACCACCACCTGCCTGCCGTCGATGAGGAACGGGGTGTCGAACGCGGCCGAGATCCGATCGGTGATTTCGCGGGCCGACTCGACGGGAGCCTGGATCAGCACGGCGAACTCGTCACCGCCGAGCCGCGCGACCGTCTGGGCGGGGTCGACATTGTCCCGAAGCCGTTGAGCGACGGCTACCAGGAGTTTGTCACCGACGCTGTGCCCGAGGTTGTCGTTGACCGATTTGAAACCGTCGAGGTCGAGAACCAGGACGGACACCGGATCGGTAGTGCGCGACTGCATGGCCTGGGTGAGTTTCTCCCCGAGCAAGGTGCGGTTGGCCAGTCCGGTCAGCGGATCGTGCAAGGCCAAGTCGGTCACCGCATCGACCAGTCTCTTGTTCTCGGCGACCGCCAGAAACTGCCGTGCCAGGACAGCGACGATCAGGACGATGCCGGTCACCATGACGAGCACTTCTTCGACGACGCTGCGGGGTTGGACCGCGATCGTGGCCGCGGCCAGCATGAGCGGCGCGTAGGGCAGCAAGACCGAAGCCCAGCCGGGAGCCTCTTCGGGGCCGCCGTCGAACACCGTGTGGCGGCCGTGGGCCGCGGCGACGGCGATCAGCACCATCCCAGCCATCCAGCCGATTTCGATCAGGTGGTGGCCGCTGAGCGGTCCGGCGATCGACAAGTAGGCGAAGATGCTCTCCGCCAACGTCATCGACAGAAATCCGAGCGTCAACAGTGTCAGCGTCAGCCGCGCTCCGGCACCGGAGCGGGCCAGCACCACCGTCGCGATGGTGAGGGTGATCACGTTGGAGAGTGGGTAGGCGAGGGAAACCACCAGCCTCGGCCAGCTTTCGGCACCCGCGTTGTAGGCCGAGTGCATCACCGTCAGCCACGAGACGATCAGCAACGAACCGCCCATGATCAGCCCGTCGAGCACGAGGCGGCCCTGCGACTGCCGGCCCCGACCGCCGGGGAAGAGCAGCAGCGCCGCCAGCATGCCGAGCGGGAACATCAGGTAGAGCGCGTCGGCGATGGACGGGGAGGAAAGCTTCCGTTGCAGGATGTCCCGGCCCGCCCAGATCGCCTCACCGACGGTGGCGGACGCCAGTCCGGCGGCCATCGCCGACCAACCGGCCCGGACCCGGCCTGTCGATGACCGCGCAGCAAGAAATGCAAAGATCGCCGCAGTTCCGGGAACAACAGTGGATGCCACCGCAGCGACCACCTTGGTAGTCCGTGGATCGGCGACTTCCAGAACCATAAATCCGCTGAAGAGTACGAAAAATGTTGCGGCGCAGGCCGTCACAATCACCGACATCCGTCGGACGACTCGACCGCCCGCCGTCACCGTGCGGTGATCCTGTCGACAGCGGCTCCCGCGGCGGCCACACACGCCGGTACCCCGACCCCATCGAGGAAATTCCCGGCGACTGCGAGGTCCGGTGGCAGACCGCCGCGTATCTCGGCCACCAACTCCGCGTGACCGGGGCCGTACTGGGGCAGGGCGTCGATCCAGCGGTGCACCAGCACGGCGATCGGGTCGACGGTGATCCCGAACACCGTCTGCAGATCCTCGATGGCCCACGACCGGAGTTGTTCATCAGGGGTGCTGCGGGCGATGTCGTCGCCGAACCGGCCGAAGGACATCCGCAGCAGTTCGGCCTCGCCTCCCTGTCCCCACTTTCGGCTGGACAGGGTGATGGCCTTCGAATGCAGGCCGGCGTGCAGGTCGTCTTCGTTTGCCACCAGCACCCCGGACTGCGGCGGCAGCGGCGTGCCCGCCGGGACGGCCATCGCCAGCACCGCCGCGGAGGCGACCGCGATCCTGGCGGCGGCCGCGGCCGATCGCGGCGCAATATCGGCGAGAAGCGCCGCCGTCGCCGGTGCCGGCAGTGCCACGACGACAGCGTCGGCGCGCCAGGTCCGATCGGTGTCATCGGCCAGCGTCCAGCCGTCGAAGTCGGCGTACATGTGGTCGATGGCCGTCGGCACCCAGTCGAACCCGGCGCGGGCGATCAGCTCGTCGAGCAGGACTCGGTAGCCGCCGGCGATGGCGCCGAAGACCGGTCCAACCGTGCTGCCCGGCAGCGCTCTGCGCACGGCAGCGGTCAGACTGCCCGCCCCGGCGTCGAGGGCAGCGGCCACGGTGGGTACCGCCGACCGGATCCCGATGCTGGCCGCCGATCCCGCGTAGACCCCCGACAGCATCGGGTCGATCGACCGGTTGACCACCTGTTCACCGAAGCGTTCGCCGACCACCGCGGCCACCGACGGGTCCGAACCGGGCTGCCAGTGCAGCGGACGGTCCGGTTCCGAAGCCATCCGTGCGAGGGTTTCCTGGTCCACCAGACCGGTGACCGACTTTGCCGAACTGGGAACGCCGTTGACCGCGTCCGGCGGCAGCGGATGAAGGCGGCCCTGGCTGTAGATGGTCGGCCGCACCCCGGTGGTGGTGATCTGGCGGTCGGCCAGGCCCAGTTCAGCCAGCAGTGTGGGGACTTCGGGACGGCGAGCGACAAACGCCTCGGCGCCGATGTCCATCGGCTGGCCGCACAGTGTCTCGGTTCGCAGCACACCGCCGAGCCGGTCGGCCGGGTCGAACAGCCGGATGACCGCCTCGGGGCCGACGGCACGACGAATTCGGTAGGCAGCGACCAGGCCCGAAATGCCGCCGCCGACAACGGCATAACGGCTCACAGCGAGTGCACCAGGGCCACCAAGTCGGTAAGCACGCCGGGATCGGTGGCCGGCAGCACGCCGTGCCCGAGGTTGAAGACGTGGCCGGCGGCACCGGCGTCGATGGCCCGGCGTCCGTCGTCGATCACCGCGCGGGCCGATTTCTCAACCGCCGGCCAGCCGGCCTGCAGCACCACCGGGTCGAGGTTGCCCTGTAACGCCTTGCCGGGTTCGATCCGCCCAGCCGCATCGGTCAATGAGGTCCGCCAGTCCACCCCGACGACGGTCGCGCCGGCCTGGCCCATGGCACCCAGCAGTTCGGCAGTACCGACCCCGAAATGCGTCATGGGAACGCCGTATCCGGCCAGTTCGGCGAACACCCGGGCACTGTGCGGCAACACGTAGGTGCGGTAGTCGGCCAACGACAGCGTCCCGGCCCACGAGTCGAACAGCTGAATGGCGTCCACCCCGGCGTCGAGTTGGACGCGAAGGAAGTCGATGGTGACACCGGTCAGGGTCTCCATAAGGGCATGCCAGGTAGCCGGCTCGGACAGCATCATCGCCTTGGTGCGCTCGTGCAGCTTGCTGGGGCCGCCTTCCACCAGATAGGACGCCAGGGTGAACGGCGCCCCGGCGAAACCGATCAGGGGAACTTCGCCGAGCGCGTCGACGAGCAGGCCGACCGCCTCGCCCACCGCGCCGACACTCGGCGGATCGAGGATGCCGATGGCCCTGGCGTCAGCCTCGGTGCGCACCGGATTGGCGATCACCGGCCCGACGTCGGCCACGATGTCCACGTCCACCCCGGCGCCGCGCAACGGCACGACGATGTCGGAGAACAGGATCGCTGCATCCACGCCGTGGCGGCGGATCGGCTGCAAGGTGATCTCGCAGATCAGCTCGGGGTCAAAGCAGGCCTGCATCATGGTGTTCTTGGCTCGCAGGGCGCGGTACTCCGGCAGCGAGCGGCCAGCCTGGCGCATGAACCAGACCGGAATACGGGCGGGTCTACGGCCGGTGGCGGCGGCCAGGTACGGCGCCTCGGGCAGGTGGCGGCGGGTGCTCACCGGCACCATGCTGCCACGGCGCGCCTGAATGCACGTCCCGCCGGATGGGGCTAGCGTCGATTGGGTGACCGATGCGGAGCCTGAGCAGTTCCGCGAGGCAGTGGCGGCAATGAATGCCGCGCAGGTGCGGCCGGAGATCGAGCTCGGCCCGATCCGCCCACCTCAGCGCCTCGCGCCGTACAGCTATGCGCTGGGCGCCGAGGTCCGCAAGCCCGAACCGGACATCATCGCGGAGAGCAGCGATGGTGACGCCTTCGGTCGGTTGATCCTGCTGCACGACCCCGAGGGCGCTGACTCGTGGGACGGCACCATGCGACTGGTGTCCTACATCCAGGCCGATCTGGACCCCAGCGAAGCAGTCGACCCACTGCTGCCCGAGGTCGCCTGGAGTTGGCTGGTGGATGCGCTGCAGGAGCGTACCGAGCACGTCACCGCACTGGGCGGAACCGTCACCGCCACCACCTCGGTGCGGTACGGCGACATCTCCGGACCGCCGCGGGCCCACCAACTCGAGATGCGAGCGTCGTGGACCGCGACGACGCTGGGCCTGGGCGCGCATGTGCAGGCCTTCTGTGAAGTGCTCGAGCACGCGGCCGGACTGCCGCCGGTGGGCGTCACCGACCTGAGTTCCCGTTCCCGCGCTTGACCGACACCCCGCCCCCCGTCCCGCTGGAGTGCCCCGCCGAGGGGGTACCCCCGCTGGCTGCGAGTGTCGACGAAATCGCCAGGGCCGCAGAACAATTGGCTTCAGGCAGCGGGCCTTTCGCGGTGGACGCCGAACGCGCCTCGGGTTTCCGCTACTCCAACCGCGCCTACCTTATCCAGATCCGCCGGGCCGGCGCGGGGACGGTGCTGATCGACCCGGTCAACCACGGCAGCAGCCCGATCGACACCCTGCAACCGGTGGCCGAGGTACTCGCCTCCGACGAATGGATCCTGCACGCCGCCGACCAGGACCTGCCCTGCCTGGCTGAGGTCGGCCTTCGACCGCCCAGGCTCTACGACACCGAATTGGCCGGCCGCCTGGCCGGCTTCGAACGGGTGAACCTGGCCGCCATGGTGGAGCGTTTACTGGGACTTGGCCTGGCCAAGGGCCACGGTGCCGCCGACTGGTCCAAACGTCCGCTACCGGCCGCCTGGCTCAATTACGCCGCCCTGGATGTCGAGGTCCTCATCGAACTTCGCGAGGCGATTACTTCGGTGCTTGTCGAGCAGAACAAGTTCACCTGGGCGGAGGAGGAATTCGAGTACCTCCGCGGTGTGGAAAGCTCACCCACCCGCCGGGATAGGTGGCGCCGAACATCGGGCATGCACAAGATCCGTACACCGGCGGGTCTGGCCGCGGTACGAGAACTGTGGACCGCTCGGGATCGCATCGCCCGAAGCCGTGATATCGCCCCCGGACGGATTCTGCCCGACTCGGCGATCATCGCCGCGGCAGCCGCCGACCCGAAGACCGTCGAGGAACTGCTGGCACTGCCCGTCTTCGGCGGCCAGAAGCAGCGACGCTCCGCCAAAGTCTGGCTCGATGCGCTCGCGGTGGCACGCAACACCGATCAACCGCCGGAGACCTCCGAAACGGTCACCGGCCCCCCACCCCCGGTGCGGTGGGCGAAACGCAAGCCCGAGGCCGCGGCGCGACTGGAGGCTGCCCGCGCCGGGTTGGCCGAATTGTCCGCCCAGGTGGGTGTGCCGACCGAGAATCTGGTGGCACCGGAACTGGTCCGCAGACTGTGCTGGGACTGGCAGGCCGGAACCGAGACATCCGAGTCCGCCGTGGACGACTTCCTGCGGGACGGTGGGGCGCGGTCTTGGCAGCGGGAACTGGTGGTGCCGGTGCTGACCCCGGCGATGACACCGTCGCGCGGCTAGTCGATCTGCTCGGCCACCGACTCGTCGTGAGCGCCCAGTGCGGCCACCCATCCGGTGATCTGACGGGCGACGTTCTGCTCGGTGATGCCGATCTCGTGGAGCACCTCACCGCGAGAGGCGTGATCCAGGAAACGCTGCGGCACAGCGATATCCCGGCATGGGACGTCGATTTCCCTGGCCCGCAGCGCAGCCGACACAGCGGAGCCGACGCCTCCGTGCCCGCCGTTGTCCTCCATGGTCACCACGAGTTTGTGCGCGCGGGCCAGGGCGGCCAGCGCCTTGGGAACCGGAAGCACCCAGCGCGGATCCACCACCGTCACCCCGATGCCCTGCTTGCGTAGCCGGTCGGCCACCTTGAGTGCCATCGCTGCGAACGGACCTATACCGACCAGTAGGACGTCCTCGCCGAGACCCATCGGGCGAGCCAGAACATCCACGCCGCCGATCCGCTCCAGGGTCGGGATGTCTTCGCCCACTTCGCCTTTCGGGAAGCGAATAGCCGTCGGCCCATCGCTGGTGTCGAGCGCCTCCCCCAGTTCCTCGCGCAGTCGGGCACCGTCGCGCGGGGCGGCGACTCGCATCCCGGGCACGATGTCGAGGACGGACAGATCCCACATGCCGTTGTGACTTGCGCCGTCATTGCCGGTGATCCCGGCGCGGTCCAAGACGAGGGTGACCGGCAACTTGTGCAGCGCGACGTCCATCAGCAGCTGGTCGAAGGCCCGGTTGAGGAATGTCGAATAAATCGCGACAACGGGGTGCAGGCCACCCATGGCCAGTCCCGCCGCCGAAGTCACCGCGTGCTGCTCGGCGATTCCGACGTCGAATAGCCGGTCCGGGAATTTCTCGCCGAAGGCCGCCAGGCCCGTGGGGCCGGGCATGGCTGCGGTGATGGCGACGATGTCACGGCGAGCCGTGGCATGGGCGATCAACGCATCGGAGAACACCGACGTCCAACCCGGCGCCGCCACCTTGGTGGCAAGACCGGTCTTCGGGTCGATCACACCGCAGGCGTGCATCTGCTCGGCTTCGTCGTTCTCCGCCGGCGGGTATCCCATGCCCTTGCGGGTCACGACGTGCACGATCACCGGTCGGTTGTAGCCGCGGGCGTGCCGTAGCGCGTTCTCGACGGCATGCTCGTCGTGTCCGTCGATCGGGCCGACGTATTTCAGGCCGAGGTCGCTGAACATCGCCTGCGGCGACACGGCGTCCTTGATGCCCGCCTTGACGCTGTGCATGGCTTGGAAGCACACCTCGCCGATCACCGGAATGGACCGTACGGCGCTGCGGCCCCGTTCCAGCATCCGCTCGTAGGCGGGCTGCAGTCGCAGTCCGGCCAGATGCTCGGCGAGGCCGCCGATAGTGGGTGCGTAGCTGCGACCGTTGTCGTTGACGACGATGACCACCGGCCGCTTGGCGGCGGCGATGTTGTTCAGCGCCTCCCAGCACATCCCCCCGGTCAGGGCGCCGTCACCGACCACGGCCACCACATGGCGGTTGCGCTGCCCGGTCAGTTCGAACGCCTTCGCCAGCCCATCGGCGTAGGACAGAGCTGAAGAGGCGTGGCTGGACTCGACCCAGTCGTGGTCGCTTTCCGCGCGGGACGGGTAGCCGGACAGCCCACCCTTGGACCGCAGCGTGTCGAAGTCGCCGCTGCGGCCGGTCAGCATCTTGTGCACGTAGGCCTGGTGGCCGGTGTCGAAGATGATCGGGTCGTGCGGAGAATCGAACACCCGGTGCAACGCGAGGGTGAGTTCAACGACGCCGAGGTTGGGTCCGAGGTGCCCGCCGGTGGCGGCAACCTTGTGAATCAGGAATTGGCGGATCTCGTCGGCCAGATCGGTCAGCTCGGACTGCGAAAGCCGCTGCAGATCAGCGGGGCCACGGAGCTGTTCCAGCATCCCCACAGTCTACTGATAGACGTCGGGCACACCGTCGCGGTCGTCGTCAGAGGTTTCCAGTGCGAAGATCTGCCGGTAATGCCGGTTGCGGGTCCTCAGCACCACCGCCGCGAAGGCGGCCGCCAGCAACGATCCGGCGAGCACTGCAACCTTGACGATCGACTGCCGGCCGGGGTCGGTGCCGTACGCCAGTTCTCCTATCAGCAGAGATACCGTGAATCCGATCCCGGCGAGCAGCGAGACGCCGAACACGTCGATCCAGCGCAACGACGGGTCCAAGTCCGCCCGTGTGACGGCGGCCATCAGCCTGGTGGTGCCGAACACCCCGATCGTCTTGCCGACAACGAGTCCTACGACGATGCCCAGAGCGATCGGATCGCGCAGGGCGGTCACCAAACCGTCATAGCCGCCGAAGGTCACCCCGGCGGCGAAGAAGGCGAACACCGGCACCGCGAACCCTGCCGACACCGGGCGCACGAGGTGCTCGAAATACTCGGCCAGACCCGGCCCGGCATCCGGCCCGCCGTCCGCCTTGCTCCGCAGCACCGGCACGGTGAACCCCAGCAGCACCCCGGCCACGGTGGCGTGGATCCCGGATTCGTGGACCAGCGCCCACGTGACGACGGCGATCGGAATCAGCACCCACGGGGAGCGCACCCGCCGCTGCACCAGCACGCCGAACAGTGCCAACGGGACCAACGCCAGCAGCATGGCGGTCACGTTCACCGAGGAGGTGTAGAACACCGCGATCACCGTGATCGCCAGCAGGTCGTCAACCACCGCCAGGGTCAGCAGGAAGGTCCGCAGGGCGCCCGGCAGGTGGGTGCCCAGCACGGCCAGCACGGCCACCGCGAAGGCGATGTCGGTGGCGGTCGGGATGGCCCAGCCGCGCGCGGCCCCGTCACCGACTCCGGCTGTGAAGGCGACGAAGATCAGCGCGGGGACCACCATCCCGCCCACCGCGGCCGCGATCGGCAGTGCCGCCCGGGCCGGGTCCCGGAGGTCTCCGGCGACGAACTCCCGCTTGAGTTCGAGGCCCACGACGAAGAAGAAGATGGCAAGCAGTCCATCGGCGGCCCATGTGCCCAGGGTCAGATTCAGGTGCAGTCCGAAATCGTCGCTGCCGACCCGCAGATTGCTCAGCGAATGGTAGGACGCCGACCATGGTGAGTTGGCCCAGATCAGCGCGATGGCGGCGGCGGCCAGCAGGATGGCTCCGCCGACGGTCTCCTTCTGCAGGATGTGGATGACGCGCCGCGTCTCCGACCACGATCCGCGGCTGAGGAGTCTTTCAGCCATACGTCAGAACCTACTCACCGGGTGAGCAGAGCGACGCATTCCACGTGATGCGTCAGCGGGAAGGCGTCGAAAACCCGGATCGACTCGACCCGGTATCCGTGGCCGCGGTACAGCCCGATGTCACGGGCGAATGACGCCGCCTCGCAACCGATGTGGATGATCCGGGGCACGGCGGCCTTGGCCAGCAGATCGACGACGGCCCGCCCGGCGCCGGCCCGGGGTGGGTCGAGCACCGCGACGTCCGCCGAGCCGGACTGTCCGGCGAGGAACCCGCGCACCGACCCGAACACCACGGTGACCGCGGCGAGGTCGGCCAGCGCCGCGCGGGCAGCCGCGGAGGCGCCACGCGCGGTGTCCACCGTGTGTACCCGGCCCGCGGGGCCGAGGACCTCGGCCAGCGCCGCCGCGAACAGCCCCGCCCCGCCGTAGAGGTCCCAGGCCCGGCGGACGGTCCCGGCCCCGGCCGCCCATTGCCGAACGAGCCCGCTGTAGACACCGGCGGCGTCGCGGTGGGACTGCCAAAACGCGGTCACCGGCAGCCGCCACACCCGCTGCCCGACCCGTTGCACCGTCTTGCGGTCGCCCTCGACAACGGTGGGCTCCCGCTGTCCGCGGGCGGTGGTGACCACGTGGCGTCGGCCGTCGTCGTCGATCACCACATGCAGCCGGTCCCCGGCCCGCCAACGCGGTCCGTCGAGGCCGTCGACCATGCCGGCGGGAAGCTGCGTGCAGCGCACATCGGTGACCAAGTCGGTGCTGTGATACCGGTGCAGACCGGCCCGGCCATCGGCGCCGACGTCCAGTTGCAGGCGGGTGCGCCATCCACGCGGACCGCCCGTGCCGACCGGTTCGGCGACTCCATCCCACTGGTAATCCCCCAGCCGCGCAAGCTGATTGCCCACCACCTGCCCCTTGATAACCCTGGCCGCGGCGGGTTCGGCGAAAGCCAGATCG
>CAZRFC010000079.1:0-13391 GCA_964598975.1 uncultured Mycobacterium sp.
GTCGCCGGCGCCCGCCTCGACGATCTGCTGCAGCTCGTCGAGATCGGGCAGACCGCCGGCCACTACGCGGCGCGACCCCACGGCGGCAGCCAATCGGTTCGCGCCGGCGCCGGCGTCGGCGGCTCAGGCGCCGATGAACCGCCGGCCCCGCGCGCTGCTGTTTTTCTCGACGGCTCTCGGTGTGCTGATGGTCGCCGCCGCCGCGGCACCCGCCGGACCTTTGGGTCTGGCGGCCGTCGGATTGGCTGGTGTGGCTGTGCTGGCGGGACTTTTCCTCCGGCCCGCCGCGGTGGCGGCGGTGTTATTGGCCATCGCCGCGATGGCGCTCGGCGAACCGGAACCGCTGCTGGCCGCGGTGTCCGGGCTGTCAGCCGCGGGCTATCTGCTCACCCGGTACGCCGACGACGCGATGACGCTCACGGTCCCCACCGTGCTCGGGATGGTGTGTTTCACCGTGGTCGGTGCGTTAGCCACGGCGGTCTCGTTGCAGGTGACCTGGGCGCCGCTGGTGGCGCCGGCGGTGATGGCCGGAATCCTGATCCTGGTGGCGGCCCCGTTGGTGGCCGAGTTGTTCACCGGCCCCACCGCGGACCGCGATTCACCCGGTTAGGTACGAATAACGGGTGCCGACTGTCCTGCTGCTGTCCACCTCGGACACCGACCTCATCACCGCGCGCGCCAGCGGCGCCCAGTACCGATGGGCGAATCCGGCCCGACTGGTCGACGGCGAACTCGCCGAGTTGCTCGACGGCGCCGACGTGGCGGTGGTGCGCCTGCTCGGCGGTTACCGGGCTTGGCCGGACGGCATCGACGCCCTGACCGCGAGCGGCATCCCGGTGGTGGTGGTCAGCGGCGAGCAGGCACCCGATGCCGATCTGATGCAGCGGTCGACGGTACCCGCGGGCATCGCCGTACAGGCGCACTCCTATCTCGCCCAGGGCGGGGTGGAGAACCTGCGGCAACTGCACGCCTTCCTCAGCGACACCCTGCTGATGACCGGATACGGTTTCGCTCCGCCGGCCGCGACCCCGTCGTGGGGGGTGCTGGAACCGCGCTGCGGGGACTGTGTCGGCTGCGGGCTCGAGCGGGTCACTGATTCCCGCCCGATCATCGCGGTGCTGTACTACCGCGCGCAGCAACTTGCCGGCAACACCGACTATGTCCGGGCGATGTGCACGGCGATCAGGCAGGCCGGCGGCCGGCCGCTGCCGGTGTACTGCACCTCGCTGCGCAACGCGCCCGACGATCTTCTGGAGTTGCTGGCCGGTGTCGACGCCATGGTGGTCACCGTGCTCGCCGCCGGCGGGGCCACACCCGCCGCCGTTGGGGCGGGTGGTGACGACGACGGCTGGGACGTCAAACATCTTGCCGCCCTGGATATCCCGATCCTGCAGGGCCTGTGTCTGACCAGTTCCCGGGCGCGCTGGTCGGCGAACGACGACGGTCTGAGCCCGTTGGACGTCGCCACCCAGGTCGCGGTCCCCGAGTTCGACGGCCGCATCATCACCGTCCCGTTCTCCTTCAAGGAGATCGACGCCGACGGCCTGATCTCCTACGTCCCTGACCCGGAGCGCTGCGCCCGGGTGGCGGGTCTGGCGGTCAACCACGCCCGGCTGCGCAGGGTCCCCGCCGCCGAGAAGCGACTGGCGCTGCTGTTCTCGGCCTATCCGACCAAGCACTCGAGGATCGGCAACGCCGTCGGTTTGGACACCCCGGCCAGCGCCATCGCACTGCTGAAAGCATTGCGGGACAAGGGCTATGATGTCGGCGATGTGCCCGGCTTAGATGCCGAGGACGGCGATGCCCTGATGCACGCCCTCATCGAACGGGGCGGTCAGGACCCGGACTGGCTCACCGACGGGCAGTTGGCCGGTAACCCAATCCGCATCTCGGCGGCCCGCTATCGGGAGTGGTTCGCCGCCCTCCCCGCCGATCTGGCCGCAGCCATGGTGACGCACTGGGGGCCGCCGCCGGGGGAGTTGTTCGTCGACCGCAGCTCGGTGGACAACAACGGCGACCCGGACGGCGAGATCGTCGTCGCGGCGATGCAGTCCGGCAACCTGGTGATCGTGGTGCAGCCGCCCCGCGGGTTCGGCGCCAACCCGGTGGCGATCTACCACGACCCCGACCTGCCGCCCAGCCACCACTACCTGGCGACGTATCTGTGGCTGCGGCACGAGTTCGGCGCGCACGCCGCCATTCATCTGGGCAAGCACGGCAACCTGGAATGGCTGCCGGGGAAGACGCTCGGCATGTCCGCGGACTGCGCCCCCGACGCGGCCCTCGGTGACCTTCCGCTGATCTATCCGTTCCTGGTCAACGATCCCGGCGAGGGCACCCAGGCCAAACGACGGGCGCATGCGGTGCTGATCGACCACCTCATCCCGCCGATGGCGCGGGCCGAGAGCTACGGCGACATCGCCCGACTGGAACAGCTCCTCGACGAGCACGCCAATGTGGCCACCCTCGACCCGGCCAAACTGCCCGCTGTGCGCCAGCAGATCTGGACCCTGATGCGGGCCGCCAAGATGGACCACGATCTGGGGTTGGCGGAACGTCCCGAGGACGACCACTTCGACGCCATGCTGATGGGCGTCGACGGCTGGCTGTGCGAGATCAAGGATGTGCAGATCCGCGACGGCCTGCACATCCTGGGCGCCAACCCGGTGGGCAAGTCCGAACTCGATCTGGTGCTGGCGATCCTGCGGGCCAGCCAGCTCTTCGCCGGCGAACAACATCTACCGGGCCTGCGCCAGGCCCTGGGCCTGGCCGAGGACGGTAGCGATGACCGGGCCGAGGTGGACGCCGCCGAGGGGCGGGCACGCGATCTGTTGGCGGCGCTGCAGGCGACGGACTGGGACGCCGATCGCGTCGACGAAATCACCGACGATCCGGCGATCGCCGAAATTCTGCGGTTCGCGGCCACCGAGGTGGTGCCGCGATTGGCCGGCACCGCCCGCGAGATCGACCAGGTCCTGGCTGCGTTGGACGGCCGCTATATCGCCGCCGGCCCCTCGGGGTCGCCGCTGCGTGGCCTGGTCAACGTCCTGCCCACCGGACGCAACTTCTACTCGGTGGACCCCAAGGCCATGCCGTCCCGGCTGGCCTGGGACACCGGGATGGCGATGGCGGAGTCGCTGCTGGAGCGCTATCGAGCCGATTACGGCGAGTGGCCCCGTTCGGTGGGACTGTCCGCATGGGGCACCTCGGCAATGCGGACCTCCGGGGACGACGTCGCCGAGATCCTCGCACTGCTGGGCGTGCGGCCGGTGTGGGACGACGCCTCGCGGCGGGTCGTCGACCTGGCGGTCATCCCACTGCCCGAACTCGGCCGGCCCCGCATCGACGTCACGGTGCGGATCTCCGGTTTCTTCCGGGATGCCTTCCCGCACGTGGTGGCCATGCTCGACGACGCGGTCCGCCTAGTTGCCGCACTCGACGAACCCGAGGACCAGAACTACGTCCGCGCCCACGTGCAGGCCGACGTCGCCGAACACGGTGACGAACGGCGCAGCACCACAAGGATTTTCGGATCCAAGCCGGGCACCTACGGCGCCGGGCTGCTGCAGTTGATCGACAGCCGCAACTGGCGCGACGACGCGGACCTGGCCGAGGTCTACACCGCCTGGGGTGGTTTCGCATACGGTCGCGGCCTGGAGGGCAGGCCCGCAGCCGAGGACATGCGCCACCAGTACCGGCGGATCGTCGTGGCCGCCAAGAACACCGACTGCCGCGAACATGACATCGCCGACTCAGACGACTACTTCCAGTACCACGGCGGCATGGTCGCCACCGTCCGCGCCCTGACCGGACAGGCGCCGGCGGCCTACATCGGCGACAACACCCGCCCCGACGCCGTCCGTACCCGGACCCTGTCCGAGGAGACCAACCGGGTGTTCCGGTCCCGGGTGGTCAACCCGCGCTGGATGTCAGCCATGCGTCGGCACGGCTACAAGGGCGCCTTCGAGATGGCCGCCACGGTGGACTACCTGTTCGGCTACGACGCCACCGCCGGAGTGATGGCGGACTGGATGTACGAAGAACTGACCGCGCAGTACGTGCTGGAGCCGGAGAACCGCAAGTTCCTGGCCGAATCCAATCCGTGGGCGCTGCACGGTATGGCCGAGCGCCTGCTGGAGGCGGCCGGCCGGGGGATGTGGCAGAACCCCGAGCCGGCCACCATCGACGGTCTGCGGCAGGTGCTGCTGGAAACCGAGGGAGACCTCGAAGCCAGGTAGGTTTTATGCCATGGCTGTCACTTTCGATGAAGTTTCCAAAGCCCAGTACGTCCTGCTCACCACGTTCACCAAGGACGGCCGGCCCAAGCCGACACCGATCTGGATCGCCCGCGACGGCGACCGTGCGCTGGTGATCACCGAGAAGAATTCGTGGAAGGTCAAGCGGATCCGCAACACCCCGCGGGTCACCCTGGCCGTCTGCGATATGAAGGGCAGGGTCAAGGGCGAGACGATCGAGGCTGTTGCCTCGGTGCTCGACGACTCCGAGACCGATCGCGTCTACCGGGCGATCAACAACCGTTACGGGATCATCGGGAAGGTCTTCACCTTCTTCTCCAAGCTGCGCGGCGGCGCGGGCCGGACCGTCGGCCTGGAGATCCGGCCCGCCCAGGCGTGACCCGGCGGGCAGGAGCGCAGCGACCGGCGTTACCCAACCGTGAGCAGCAACCCGGAACGCCGGGGCCATGCCGGCCGTTGAACAGGACATGAGCAGCAGCACCGTGATGCGTCCGTTTCTTCGTTACGCGGCCTTATACGCCCTGGTGGAACTGACGGCACTGGCCCTGCTGATATGGGCCTTCGGGTTGGGCTGGGCGCTGCTCATCATTGCTGTCACCTTCATGGTGGGTGTGGTGCTGGCCGCCTCCGGCCTCAAGGGTCAGGTGGGTGCCATGCGGCGGGCCCGCCGGGATCCGCACGGCGCTGTGGCCGACGGAGCACTGGTGGGCGTCGGGTCGTTCCTGGTGTTCCTGCCCGGTGTCGTCAGCACCGCAGTGGGCGCGCTGATGCTCGCGCCGCCGACCCGCTCGGCGATGCGGCCGATGGCCGCCGCCCTGGTGACCCGAGGCGTCATGCGCAGCGTGCGGGCGGTCAACCTGGATCAGTATCTCGACCAGTTCACCGGAAATCAGCCGCTGCGCCGCGACTACATCGACGGAGAGGTGCTCGGCGAGGTCTCGGTGGACCGGTTGCCCGTCCGCCGCTGAGGCCGCACCGGCACACTGTTCCGGTGGTGACCACACTTCTGCTCAACGGGCGGGTGCACAGTCCGTCGCACCCCGATGCCACCGCCATGGCCGTCCGCGACGGCGTGGTGGCCTGGCTGGGAAGCGACGCGGTGGGTGTGAAGCAGTTCCCCGGTGCTCAAACAGTCGACCTCGCCGGGGCCTTCGTCGCACCGGCGTTCGTCGACAGCCACGTGCATCTGACCGCCACCGGCCTGCGGATCACCGGACTGGATCTCGCCGCCGTCGACGGACCCGACGACTTCCTGCGGTTGGTCGCCGCACATGTCGCCGCCCACCCAGGACAGCCGATCTGGGGACACGGCTGGGACGACACGCATTGGCCGCGCACCCCCACCACCGACGAACTCGACGCGGTCGTCGGCGCGGCGCCGGCCTACCTCGCCCGCGTCGACGTGCACTCCGCGCTGGCCTCGACGGCGTTGCGGGAGCGGGTTTCCGGCCTTCCGGCTGTCGACGGGTTCGATCCGCAGCGCGCGCTGACGGGGGAGGCCCATCACCTGGTGCGCGCCGAGGCCCGGCGGCTGCTGACCTGGCAGCAGCGAGACGCCGCCCGCCGTGCCGCCCTCGACGGGGCCGCCGCGGCCGGGATCGTCGCCGTGCACGAGTGTGCCGGCCCGCAGATCGGCGGTGGCGAAGACTGGCAGGAACTCCGCGCCCTGGCGCACGGCGTCGAGGTGGTCGGCTACTGGGGGGAGGCGGTGTCCAGCGCCGCACAGGCCCGGGCACTGATCGATGCGACCGGCGCCCGCGGACTGGGCGGCGATCTGTTCGTCGACGGCGCACTGGGTTCGCGTACCGCCTGGCTGCGCGAGCCGTACGCCGACGCTCCTGCCGATGACACCGCGTGTACCGGGGTCTGCCATCTGGACCCTGGGGCGGTCACCGAGCATCTGGCCGCCTGCACCGAAGCCGGCATCACCGCCGGCTTCCATGTCATCGGCGATGCCGCCGTGACCGCCGTGGTCGACGCCCTGGAACTGGTTGTCGACCGGTTCGGCGCCCCGGCGGTCGCCCGCTGCGGGCACCGTCTGGAGCACCTGGAGATGGTGTCTGTCGGGCAGGCCGTCAAGTTGGGTGAGTGGGGAGTCGTCGCGAGCATGCAGCCGGGTTTCGACGCCCGCTGGGGCGGTGAGGACGGCATGTATGCCCGTCGTCTCGGGCGTGACCGCGCCGCCGGACTCAACCCGTTCGCGCTGTTAGCATCGGCAGGCGTGCCTCTGGCTTTCGGCTCCGATTCCCCGGTTACCAGCATGGATCCGTGGTCGTGGGTTCGGGCGGCCAGCCATCACCACACCCCCGGCAGTGCCGTCTCGGTGCGGGCGGCGTTCACCGCTGCCACCCGCGGGGCCTGGCGTGCGGCCGGCGTGCGCGACGGTCTGACCGGAACGCTGGTACCCGGGGCGTCCGCCTCCTACTCGATCTGGGAGACCGGCGATCTCGACGTCAGCGTTCCCGCAGACACCGTGCAGCGCTGGTCCACCGATCCCCGGTCGCGGGTTCCGGTGCTGCCGCGACTGGACCCGTCGGACCCGCTGCCGCGTTGCCGGCAGACCGTTCACCGAGGCCGGGTTTTGTACGGCGCGCTGCATGGCTGACGGCGGGTCCCCGCTTACCCGGTTGACGCGGCTCTCGGCAAGCGTGTTGGCCGGGCTGTTGCTGTGCGTCAGTTTTCCGCCGGTCGGGTGGTGGTGGGCGGCCGTGCTTGCGTTGGCATTGCTCACCTGGGTGCTGACCGCGCCGCAGACCACGATGGCGGGGGGCTTCGGGTACGGGTTCGCGTTCGGCGCCGCGTTCTACCTTCCGCTGCTGCCCTGGATCAGCGGACTGGTCGGGTCGGTGCCGTGGATCGCGCTGTCGGCGATGGAGGCGCTATTCCCGGCCATGTTCGGGGTGTTCGCCGTACTGCTGGCCCGGTTGCCGGGCTGGCCGCTGTGGTTGGCTTGCCTGTGGTCCATGCAGGAGTGGCTCAAGTCCAGTGTCCCGTTCGGCGGCTTCCCTTGGGGCGTAACGGCTTTCGGGCAAGCCGATGGGCCCTTCCTGAGCCTCGCTCAGTGGGCGGGTGCGCCGTTGGTGTCGTTTGCGATCGCTCTGCTGGGCACCTCGCTGTGCGCACTGACCATCGAGTTGGTCCGGTCCAATCGGCGGATCGGGGCCCTTGCGCTCCCCGGCGTGTGTATCTGCGCGGTATTGCTGGCGACCGCGCTCGCCGCGCCCGCGGTACGGCGAGCCGCGTCAGGCGGCGATGAGCCGACCATCGCGATCGCCGCCGTTCAGGGCAATGTGCCGCGACTCGGTCTGGACTTCAACAGCCAGCGCCGGGCCGTGCTGGACAACCACGTTCAACAGACTCTCCTGCTGGCCGACGACGTCAAGACCGGCCGGGCGCCACGGCCGCAGTTCGTGATCTGGCCGGAGAACTCCTCCGATATCGATCCGCTGGACAATTCCGACGCCGCCGCACAGATCGACCTGGCCGCCCGGACCATCGGGGTCCCGATCCTGGTCGGGGCCGTCGTGGACCGGCCCGAGGCGACGCCGGAGAACCCGGCCGCCTCCAACACCGTCATCGTGTGGGACCCGGTCGACGGCCCGGGGGAGCGTCACGACAAGCAGATCGTCCAGCCGTTCGGCGAATACCTGCCGTGGCGGTCGTTCTTCCGGCATCTGTCGTCCTACGCGGATCGGGCCGGCTACTTCGTACCCGGCAACGGCAGCGGAGTCGTCCATCCGGCCGGGGTGCCGGTGGGGGTGGCAACCTGCTGGGAGGTGATCTTCGACCGGGCGCTGCGCCAGTCGGTACGAAACGGGGCGCAGGTTCTTGCGGTGCCCACCAACAACGCGACGTTCGACCAGGCGATGAGCGAACAGCAGTTGGCTTTCGCCAAGCTCAGGGCCGTCGAGCATGGCCGCTACGTGATCGTCGCCGGCACCACCGGCATCAGCGCGGCGATCACCCCGGACGGCCGCGAGATCAGCCGGACCGCGTTCTTCACTCCGGCCTACCTCGACGTGGAGGTGCGGTTGCGGACCGTCCTGACGCCGGCCACGCGATGGGCCGCTGCGGTGCAATGGCTGCTGGTGGGGGTCGCGATCGCCGCGATCGGCGCGGCAATACTGCACAATGGTGGCGGCTTCGTGCGGCCGCAACGCAGCCGCCGTGGTAATTCGGGCACGGCGTAACTCAGGCAAAGGAGTCGCATGAGCAACCCCGGACGCAGGCCTGCAAAGGGACCGGTGAAGGGACAGGCCCGGAAGGCTGCGCCCAAGTCCGGCGCCGAATCGGTCGAACTGCCCAGCCGACGCTCGCTGGTCATCATCCCGACCTACAACGAGCGGGAGAACCTGCCGCTGATCATGGGGCGGGTCCGCAAGGCCCGGCCTGACGTTCACGTGCTGGTGGTCGACGACGGCAGCCCGGACGGCACCGGCCAACTCGCCGACGAGATGGCAGCCGCCGACCCCGAACACGTCCACGTGATGCACCGCACCACCAAGGACGGGCTGGGCGCGGCCTACCTGACCGCCTTCGCATGGGGGTTGGAACGCGGCTACAACGTCCTGGTCGAGATGGACGCCGACGGCAGCCACGCTCCCGAGCAGCTTTACCGGCTGCTGGACGCCATCGACCACGGGGCCGATCTGGCGATCGGTTCGCGCTACGTCGACGGCGGGACGGTGCGTAACTGGCCCTACCGGCGGCTGGTGCTCTCCAAGTCGGCCAACACCTACGCCCGGGTTCTGCTGGGAGTGGATATCCACGACATCACCGCGGGATACCGGGCTTACCGCCGTGAGGTCCTCGAGAAGCTGGACCTGTCGACGGTGGAGTCCAAGGGCTACTGCTTCCAGGTCGATCTGACGTGGCGGTCGATCAACAACGGTTTCACCGTCGTCGAGGTACCGATCACGTTCACTGAGCGGGAACTGGGCGTCTCGAAGATGAGTGGTTCCAATATCCGCGAGGCGATGGTCAAGGTCGCCCAGTGGGGGATCGGCGGCCGGGTCGGCCGCCGGCGTGTGGTGCGCTGACCCTTTGGGTCAGCCCCGGCGCTTGGTCTTGATCAGATCCAGGCGCTCCTTGAGCAACTCCTCAAGTTCCTCGACGGAGCGGCGCTCCAGCAGCATGTCCCAGTGCGTCCGGGGCGGTTTGACCTTCTTCGGCTCCGGGAGCTCACCCTCGATGAGCGTTCCCTCCAAGCCGTTACGGCACAGCCAGGTGCCGGGAATCTCGGCGTCGTCGGCGAACGGGACCTCGAACTCCTCACCGTTCTCGGTGCGGTAGCGGGCGAGTTGCCGCGGCGCCAGGTCGTGATTGCGGTCGGTCTCGTAGCTCACGGCGCCGAGCCGGCTGCCCCTCAGCACACGATCAGCCATGTCGATTCTCCTTGCGTGATACGTCGGAACGACGCGAAAACTCCGATGCCGCGGTTCCTTGACGTGAACACCCATGATACCGGGAGGATTCCGATGCCGGTTTACGCTCACAACCGTGACGCGCCGTAGCCGACCGCAGCCGTGCCGCTGGTGTGGCCGCGAGGTGGCCGACGCCGGCATGGGCCGCCGCCGGCAATACTGCCGGCAGTCCTGTCGGCAGCGCGCTTATGAACAGCGGGCCCTGGTCAAGGGCACCGCGGTGCCGGTTGACGCAGTCGTCTTGTCGGCCGATGAGGCGGCCGAGCTTTCCGACCGGGTCTACCAGGTGCGCTGCGCGGCCGAGGACGTCGCCACCGCGGTCGAGGAGGGTGCCTCGGCGACGGAGTTGCGCCAGTTATGCCAGGAGTTGATGCGGGCCGCCAAGGCCGCCGACGGGTGGCGCTGAGTTCAGGCTGGGGATGCGCGTCCCGTGTGAGTTTCGTCCCCCTTGTGGGGGATTACTCGTCGGTAGTAACAAAGATTCCGTGGCGACGTGTCACACTCTGGCGTGAACGGCCACCGTTGAGTTTCGCAACCCCCCCGCGTAACTCCGGTGGCCGTTCCTTAATTCGGCGCCGCTGACGTTAATTACGGCGATTGGTATGTTTCTGGATTCATTTTCGTTTGTGTCAGTTTCTGCCAGAATTTCGATCAGGCGGTCACCGTGCACATTCCTGGGTGGGGGGGAAATGTGCCGGTGGCCGCTTCTTGTTCGACGCGCCAAGTCGAGTCACCCGTACGCTCAGGTCTTATGCGCCTGTCCGTTGGAGCCCTGGCGGTTCTCGTCGTGGCGTTGGTTTCTGCCTGCGGCGCCGACGACCGGGAACGGCCGGTTCAGACCCACAATTCGACTACACCGGCCTCCAGTGCGCCGGAATCGTCGACACCGGCACCGTCGAATCCCACCGAGAAGAACATGTTCCCGAGCAGTCCGAACTCGTTTAGCCCCACCCTCAAGGCTCCTACCCAGTACAGCCCGCGGCCGTGCCTGCCGTTCTGCGACTGAATGACCAGTCTCGTGGTGCCCTCGGTGAGATTCGAACTCACACTGCACGGGTTTTGAATCCGTTTCCTCTGCCAGTTGGGATACGAGGGCAGTTCTGCGAGGACCAACGATAGTGGACTCCGGTCGGCCCGGTTTCGCCGCCCGCGCTCAACCACGACACCGTGACCCGACACAATGGCCCCATGACCGATCCCGAGGTGCGCCGCCGGGTTCTCATCGCCGAGGACGAGGCGCTGATCCGGCTGGACCTGGCGGAGATGCTCCGCGAAGAAGGCTACGAGGTGGTGGGGGAGGCCGGGGACGGTCAGGAGGCCGTAGAACTGGCCGAGGGCCTGCGGCCCGACCTGGTCATCATGGACGTGAAGATGCCGCGCCGCGACGGAATCGACGCCGCTGCCGAGATCGCGGCCAAGCGCATCGCCCCGGTCGTCGTTCTCACCGCGTTCAGCCAGCGCGAACTGGTCGAGCGCGCCCGTGATGCGGGCGCGATGGCCTATCTGGTCAAACCCTTCTCGATCAGCGACCTGGTGCCGGCGATCGAACTGGCCTTCAGCCGCTTCCAGGAGGTCATTCAGCTGGAAAGAGAGGTGGCCAGTCTCGGTGAACGGCTGGAGACCCGAAAACTGATCGAACGCGCCAAGGGACTGCTCCAAGCCAAACATGCGATGACCGAACCCGAGGCGTTCAGCTGGATGCAACGCGCCGCGATGGACCGGCGAACCACGATGAAACGGGTGGCGGAAGTCGTGCTTGAGACGCTGGAGTCCCAACCCGAGGCGCCTCTGCAGTAAAAGGGCGGCGTTTCGCGGCACATCACGCGCGGTTTGGGCCGCAGGCGGCTATGTTCTACCGGAGCGTCAACGGGCAGGCCTCATCGCGGCCTGCCCCGATGGTGACCACTAACCCGGAGGTGAAACGTGCGCGGTCGGGCGACACGAGGTGCAATCGCAGTCAGTTCGGCGGCTTTGGTGATGTTCGGCCTCGCCGGCTGCAACCAGCCCTCACCGAGCAACGAGTCTTCGAAGGACACCGGTACGACGTCGGCCGCCGAGTCCGCGGCGCCGGTCGACCTCAAGATCGTCGAGCAGGTCCAGATCGACCAGGACGGTAAGGAGGTCAAGGCGGACGCGACCGCGGTGGCCGCCGATCCGGCCGGTGACGGCAAGGCCACCTGCGCTCCGGTGAAGATCGCCATGGCCGGCGCACTCAACGGCCCGGACGCCGCGCTGGGCATCAACATCAAGAACGGTGTCCAGTTGGCACTGGACAAGCACAACGCCGCCAACCCGGGTTGCCAGATCGAGCTCCGCACCTTCGACACCGAGGGTGATCCGCAGAAGGCCACGGCCATCGCCCCGCAAATCGTCGACGATGAGACGATCATCGGCCTGGTGGGGCCGGCGTTCTCCGGCGAGACCAAGGCCACCGGCGGTGTGTTCGACCAGGCCGGTCTGGTGTCGGCCACCGCGTCGGCCACCAATGTCACGCTGTCCGAGCAGGGCTGGAAGACGTTCCTGCGCGGGCTGGCCAACGACGGCGTGCAGGGACCCTCGGTCGCCAATTACATGAAGAACACCCTGGGCGACAAGAAGGTCTGCGTCGTCGACGACAGCACCGACTACGGCACGGGCCTGGCCAAGGCTGTTCGCGACACCCTCGGTGAGGTTGCCGACCCCGCCTGCAACATCTCGGTCAAGAAGGGTGACAAGGACTTCTCCGCCGCGGTGACCCAGGTCAAGGGCCAGTCACCGGATTCGGTGTTCTACAGCGGCTACTACTCCGAGGCCGCCCCGTTCGTGCAGCAACTGCGCGACGCCGGCTTCACCGGAAAGTTCGCCAGCGCCGACGGCACCAAGGATCCGGAGTTCGTCAAGCAGGCCGGGTCATCCGCCAAGGACGCCGTCCTGTCCTGCCCGTGCGGTCCGGCCAGTGCGGCGTTCTCCGACGAGTACACCAAGAAGTTCGGCCAGGGCCCCGGCACCTACAGCACCGAGGGCTACGACCTGGGCACCATCTTGGCCAAGGGCATCGACTCGGGCGCCGTCACTCGCGAGGCACTGCTGGACTACGCAAAGAAATACGAGGGCCAGGGCGTGGCCCGCAAGTACCAATGGACCGACACCGGGGAACTCACCACGACGCTGATCTGGATTTATAAGGTCCAGTAGGAGTTCCACTATGCGTCGAACATTCTCCTCGATCATGGCCGGTGTCGCAGGCCTGGCTCTTCTGGGTACAGCAGGATGCGCCGAGCAGTCCAAGTCCGCGGAGGGCTCGGCCCCCGCTGATCTGAAGATCGTCGAGCACGTCCAGATCGGGCAGGACGGTGCCCCGGTCAAGGCCGAAGCTGCCACTGCGCCGGTCAATCCGGTCGGCGACGGTACAGCGACCTGCCCGCCGGTGGCTATCGCTATGGCCGGACCGCTGACCGGACCGGATGCGCCGTTCGGAACTAATGTCCGCAACGGCGCGGAACTCGCCGTCGAACAGCACAATGCGGCCAATCCGGGGTGCCAGGTCCAGCTTGAGGCCTTCGACACCGAGGGCGATCCGCAGAAGGCCAGCGGGGTTGCCCCGCGGATCGTCGACGACCCCGCCATCATCGGTCTGGTGGGCCCGACCTGGTCTGGAGAGACCAAGGCAACCGGTGTTGTCTTCGATCAGGCCGGCGTGGTTGCGGTCACGCCGTCGGCGACCAATGTCGCA
>CAZRFC010000080.1:0-13344 GCA_964598975.1 uncultured Mycobacterium sp.
AGGAACTCTTCTCGATGTCGGCGACCCGCTACTACCAGGTGCTCAACACCCTCGTCGACCGGCCCGAAGCGCTGGCCGCCGACCCGATGCTGGTCAAGCGGCTACGCCGGCTGCGTGCCAGCAGGCAGAAGGCCCGAGCCGCACGACGGCTGGGCTTCGAGGTCCCCTGACCGTGCCCGCGGGGCCAGGGTTCCCCCGGCCCCGAATTCAGCACGGCTAAGGTACTCACGATGAACGAGCGCGTTCCCGATTCCTCCGGGCTGCCCCTGCGCGCCATGGTTATGGTGCTGCTGTTCTTGGGCGTGATCTTTCTGCTGGTCGGTTTCCAGGCCATGACGTCGGGAAACGACACCGGCGACGATGCGCCCGCCGTCACCATGACCACCACGACCAAGCCGCCGGCGCCGAAGGCCGACGTACGGGTCTTCAGCGTGATCGGCGACGACGCGGCGGCCACCCGGATTTCCGATCGGCTGCGCGAAGCTGGCTGGAACGTCACCGAGTCGGCCAGTGTCACCGCCGCCGACGTGCCCGTCACGACGGTCTACTTCGGCACCACCGAGGGTGAGCAGGCCGCCGCCGAAGCGGTCGGCAAGGTGCTCGAAGCGCCCGTGCAGGCCCGAATCCCCGACATCGCCGAACAGCCACCGGGCGTGATTGTGTTGGTGACGGGCTAGGCTCTGCGCCATGGTCAATCCCGGCATCCCGCGCGGCTTCGCCGTCCTGCTCCTCGCTCCGGTGGCGCTGCTGAGCGCTTGTGCGCCCAACGAGCCGATCGCCACCCAGCCCGGCACCACGCCGTCGGTGTGGACCGGTTCGCCGGCCCCGGCGCCGTCCGAGCACCACGGTGCGATGGGTCACGGCGCGCCCGGTCCGGGTGCACCTGCTCCCGCGAATCCGGCGAACACGCTGACCGCCGAGATCGTCGGACCCGATGGAGCCCAGATCGCCGCGGCCACCATCGAGTTCAAAGACGGCGACGCGTTCGCCACCGTCACCGTGCAGACCACCACACCGGGCAAACTGACCCCCGGTTACCACGGCCTGCACATCCACGACGTGGGCAAGTGCGAGATCAACTCGGTTGCACCCAACGGGGGCGCCCCGGGCGACTTCCTTTCCGCCGGAGGGCATTTCCAAGGCGGCGGCCAGGGCGGCCACCCCAACCACGCCGGTGACTTGAGCTCGTTGCAGGTCCGCGGCGACGGAACGGCTCTGCTGGTCACCACGACGAATGCCTTCGATCAGGCCGATCTGGTGGAGGGGGACGGCACGGCGATCATCATCCACGCCAACGCCGACAACTTCGCCAACATCCCCGCCGACCGCTACCAGCAGTCCGACGGCACCCCGCCACCGGACGACACCACCCTGGCCACCGGGGACGGCGGCAAGCGGGTCGGCTGCGGTGTCCTCCGCGCCGGGTGAACCCGGCTGGGGTTCCCGGTTGACGGCCGGCCGAATCGACTTCGCCGGGTCGCCCCGGCCCACACTGGGCGTCGAGTGGGAATTCGCGCTCGTCGACGCCGACACCGGCGACCTGAGCAATGAGGCGGCCGCGGTGATCGCCGATATCGGCGAAAACCCGCGGGTGCACAAGGAATTGCTGCGCAACACCATCGAGGTCGTCACCGGAGTCTGCGACACCGTCGGGGAGGCGATGCACGATTTGCGTTCCACGCTCACCTCGACCAACGAGGTCGTCCGCGAACGCGGCATGGAACTGTTCTGCGCGGGCACCCATCCCTTCGCTGAATGGTCGGAGCAGAAGCTCACCGACGCCCCGCGCTATGCGGAGTTGATCAAGCGCACCCAGTGGTGGGGCCGTCAGATGCTGATCTGGGGTGTGCACGTCCACGTCGGAGTGTCCTCGGCGCACAAGGTGATGCCGATCATCTCCTCGCTGCTCAATCAGTATCCGCACCTGTTGGCGCTGTCGGCGTCGTCGCCGTTCTGGGCCGGCGAGGACACCGGCTATGCCAGCAATCGGGCGATGATGTTCCAGCAGCTGCCGACCGCGGGACTGCCCTTCCAGTTCGAGACGTGGCGCCAGTTCGAGCGGTTCGTGCACGACCAGAAGACCACGGGCATCATCGACCAGATCAACGAAGTCCGTTGGGACATCAGGCCTTCGCCGGGTTTGGGCACCGTCGAGGTGCGGGTTTTCGACGGCGTCTCCAACCTTCGGGAACTGTCCGCCCTGGTGGCGCTCACGCACTGCCTGATCGTCGACCTCGACCGGCGCCTGGAGGCCGGCGAGCAACTCCCGGTGATGCCGCCCTGGCATGTGCAGGAGAACAAATGGCGTGCGGCCCGCTACGGATTGGACGCCATCATCATCCTGGACGCCGACAGTAACGAACGGCTGGTCACCGAAGATCTCGACGACCTGCTGACCAGGCTGGCTCCGGTGGCCGAGTCACTGCACTGCGCCGACGAACTGGCTGCGGTAGCCGAAATTCCGCGGCGCGGTGCGTCTTACCAACGGCAACGCCGGGTAGCCGAGGAGCACGACGGCGATCTGCGTGCGGTCGTCGATGCGCTGGTCGGGGAACTCGATGTCTAGGGGAGTGATGTCCAGGGGCGTGATCATCGGTGGCCGCCGGTGTGCGATCGCACTGCTGGCCGTCGTGCTGCTCTCCACCGGGTGCAGCCGGGCGATCGACGGTGTCCCGGTGGCCACGCCCGGACAGGGCGGGGTTCCCGCCGGCGCGGAACTGCTCGACACCACGTGCGGTCAATACGTGGCGATGGACCCGTCCGATCGCCGCGAGGTGGTCGTCGCGATCGGTGACGCCGGCAACCGACTGGTGGCGCTCGGTCCCGACGCCTGGGTGGATCTGGCCGCCGCCCTGTGCACCTTCGTCGACCCCGGCGACCGGGTGGCCGACGTACTACAGGGTGCTGTGAGGTAACGCGGTGAGTGCCATGAATGTCGCTGCGCACCCGATGTTCCCGCTGCAGTCGGCCCTGCTGCCGGGCGACGCCCTTCCGCTGCGCATCTTCGAACCGCGGTACGTCCGGCTGGTGCAGGACTGCCTGGCCGCCCCGGACCCGGCGTTCGGTGTGGTGATGATCAGTCGCGGCTTGGAGGTCGGCGGAGGTGACGTCCGCAGCGACGTCGGCGCCATGGCGCGGATCGTGACCCATGCCGACCTCGGCATGGATCAGTACGAACTGATCGCCGCCGTGGGCGAGCGGATCCGGGTGACCCAGTGGCTGCCCGACGACCCCTACCCGAAGGCCGTCGTGGAAGCGTGGCCGGATGAGCCCGGCCCACCGGTCGGACCCGAACAGATCGGCGAGGTGGTCGACCGCATTCTCGCCCTCTACCGGCGGGTGGCCGAGGTGCGCGGGATGGGCTTGCGGGACGACGTACTGGCTGTCGATCCGGAGGTCGCCGATGACCCCTCCCGGCACCTCTACGCGTTGGCCGGCCGGGTCCCGATGGGTCAGGCCGATCGCTACGCAGTCCTGGCCGCACCGACGTTGGCCCAACGGGTCGACGCCCTGACCGATGCCATCGAAACCATCACGGCGATGGTGGAGTTCCAACTCGCCGACCCCGACGAACCCTGAACCCCGCTAGCGTCGGACCGCCTCGATGAAAACGCTTTCCGGGGCGCCGTCCTCCCCGCCGGCCGGCGCGCGCCGGTGATACCGGTCCATCAGATCCGCTGAGCCCACGACGTCGACCTCCCACCCCCGGTCGGCCAGCCACGCGGCGACGTCCGCGCGCGGCTCGAGGTACCACAGCGCCTCGGTTTCGGGCACCTCCAGGCCTTCCGCGGTGGCGGCATCCCGAACGGCGGACAGCCGCTCACGACGGCGGGCCAGCTTGTGGGGGTCGAAGAAATCCGGGCCGAACGCTTCGACGGCCAATCTGCTGGACTCGGCGCTGAGTTCGTGGATGCGCTCGAAGAGCAGGTCCTGGTCGACCGCCGACAGGTAGGGGAGCAGACCTTCGGCCAGCCAGGCGGTCGGGATGGCCGGGTCGAAGCCGCCGGCGCGCAGAGCCGAGACCCAGTCGTGCCGAAGGTCGACCGGCACCGGGACGTACCGTGCGGCCGGTCGGGCCCGATGCCTGGCCAGTACGTCGGCCTTGAACTCCAGCACCTTGGGCTGGTCGAGTTCGTAGATGGTGGTTGCGCTGATCCACGGCAGGCGCCAGGCCCGGGTGTCCAACCCGGCGGCCAGGATCACCACCTGGTCGAGGCCGTTGGCGCCGGCGGTGGTGAAGAACTCGTCGAAGTACCGGGTGCGGGCGGCGATATAGGCGGCCATCGCCTGCATCTGTGCGGACACCACCGGTTCGGCGGTGAGCTGCGCGAGGGTCTCGGCGGCGAACGGCGGACGCCAACCCGCGGTGATCGCCGCCTCGACGAAGTAGTCGGCGTAGGGATCGGTGAACAGTGGTGTGTGGCTGCCCGATTCGACGGCCCTGGCTCGCGCCACACTCAGCGCGGTCGCGCCCACGCTTTCGGTGATGTCCCAGGTGTCGTCGTTGCTGCGTTCCACTGGGTCGGTGTTCCCCCTGCCGGCCCGGTTAGCGCTCGGCGGCGAACTTGCGCAGTGATTCGACCTGCGCGGGATCCAGCGACGGCCGCACGGTGTCGCGTGCCTTGGCCAGATCCTCGGCGGTGACGTCGGCGGCGTCGATCGATCGGCGCATCGCGGTCAGCGCCGCCTCCCGCAGCAACGCCACACAGTCCGCCGCGCTGTACCCGTCGAGGTCGGCGGCGAGCGCCTCGAGATCGACTTCCTTGCTCAACGGGACCGATTTGGCGGCCGTCTTGAGGATCTCGTGCCGCGCCTCGGCGTCGGGCGGCTCGACGAAGACCAGTCGCTCCAGCCGTCCCGGCCGCAGCAGCGCCGGGTCGATCAGCTCCGGACGGTTGGTGGCACCGAGAACCACGACGTCACGCAGCGGTTCGATACCGTCGAGTTCGGTCAGCAGGGCGGCGACAACACGGTCGCCCACCCCGGAGTCGAAGCTCTGACCCCGGCGCGGCGCCAGCGCGTCGATCTCATCGAGGAACACCAGCGACGGCGCGGAATCCCTTGCCCGGCGGAACAGTTCGCGCACCGCCTTCTCCGAGGAGCCGACCCATTTGTCCATCAACTCCGCACCTTTGACGGCGTGCACGCTGAGCCGTCCGGAACTGGCGAGTGCGCGGACCACGAAGGTTTTGCCGCAGCCCGGGGGCCCGTAGAGCAGGACGCCGCGCGGCGGATCGACACCGAGGCGGGCGAAGGTGTCGGGATGCTGAAGCGGCCAGAGCACCGCCTCGGTCAACGCCTGTTTGGTGGCGACCATGTCCCCGACATCCTCGAGGGTGACTGATCCGACGGACAGTTCCTCGGTGTTGGAACGCGACAACGGGCGGATCACGCTCAGCGCCCCGGCGAGGTCATCCTGGGTCAGCACCGGCGGCTTGCCGTCCTCGCTTGCCCGTGCCGCCGCCCGCAGTGCGGCCTCGCGCACCAGAGCCGCAAGGTCGGCACGGACGAATCCCGGTGTCCGGTCGGCGATCTGGTCGAGTTTGAGCTCGGCGGCCGGGACGTCGCGCAGCAGTACTTCCAGCAGGGCCTTGCGGGTCGCCCCGTCGGGCAGGGTCAGGCCAAGTTCCCGGTCGCACAGATCCGGGGCCCGCAAACGACTGTCCAGCGAGTCGGGTTGCTGGGAGGTGACCACCAGCGCCACCCCGGCAGCGTCGACGGCCTTGCGCAGTTCGGCCAGGATCATCGTGGCGACCGGTTCGGGCGGATCCGGCAGCAGCGCATCGACGTCGGTGACCAGCAGCACACCGCCGCCGTTGATCACGTCGGCCACTGCTTTGGCGACGGCTTGGTGACGTTCGGTTGCCGCCAGCGCCCCGGTGTCCGGCCCGTCCAGCCGCACCAGGCGGCGGCCGGCGCACACCGCGCGGACCAGCCTGGCCTTGCCGACCCCGGCGGGGCCGGTGATCAGCACCCCCAGATTGGGTTTGGCGCCGAGCTTCTCCAGCAGTTCGGGTTGGTCCAACGCCAACTTCAGCCATTCGGTCAGCCGGCCGGCCTGGACGTGCTGGCCCTTGAGGTCGTCGATGCTGATCGCGGGTTCCTCGGGCCACTGGGTGGGCTGACTGACCGCCGCCGTGGAGCCGGTGGCCGCGGTGCCGGCGGTCTCACCACCTCCCCAGGTGACCGATGAATTGGGTTGCACCGAAACGGGCCCGGCGGGATCGGTGCCGGTGACCGTCAGCAATTCGGAGGTCCAGGTGATTCCGACCGAGGTGGCCAGTGCGGCACTGGCCCCCGATGTCGACGTGCCGGGTCCGAGGTCGCGCGGCAGCAGCGAGACGGTGTCGCCGACGGTCAGCACCTTGCCCAGCAGCGCCTGGCGCAGGTTGCTGGAGGACACCGAACGGGTGGCTAGCGCCGAACCGCTCAACGTCACCGAACGCGCACCGTAGACGGTGACCCCCGACACCAGGACGGCGGCGTTCTCTCGCAGCCCCGCATTCGACAGCGTCACGTCGTCGAGCAGGGCGGTGCCGGCGGGCGTCCCCGCGGGGGCGATCCCCACCACGGCCGCCGTGGTCCGGGAGCCGGTCAGCGACACCGCATCCCACTCCCGGATGCCGAGCGCGGCGATGGCTTCCGGGTGCAGTCGTACCACGCCCCGCCGGGAGTCCAGCGCCGCGGTGTTGAGTCGCGCGGTCAGGGTGAGGCTGGTGGACGGCCCCTTCGGCTCGGACATCAGCTCTGACCCTTTCAATTCAGACAAGAGGCGATCAGCCTCCTGGCTTGCGTAAACCCAACCGGGTGGACCGGCGGTGCGGTTGCTGGGCGCTGCGGGTGGCGCGGCGGGCGGCGCGGCGTTGCCGTGAGGTGTCGTTCCAGGTTTCCGGGTGCGCGGCCGCCCAGCGCTGGCTTCGCACGGCGAACGGCATGTGCAGCACATAGGCCGCGATGATCAGCAGGATCAGCAGATAGGGGAAGACGAATGCTCCGGCGGCGACGATCGCCACGCCGGCCAGCAGAGGGGCCACCATGTTCGGAGACACCTTGAAGGTGTGGATCTTTCGCATCGGGATGCGGCTGACCACCAGCAGGGAGACCGCGATCATCCAGACGATCACCACCGCTTCCGCGGTCTGCGTCGACCACCACGGCCCCGGCCACTGCATCTTGGCGGCCAGTGGGCCGATGGCTCCGATGGCGCCCGCGGGTGCGGGCATTCCGACGAAATAGTCCTTGGTGTAGAGCGGTTGGTCGGAGTCCAGCAGCGCATTGAAGCGGGCCAGTCGCAGCACGATGCACACCGCGTAGAGCAGCACCACGATCCAGCCGACCCGGTTGTGGGACAGCAGGGTGGCCCACACGATGAACGCGGGTGCCACACCGAAGTTCACCGCGTCGGCGAGCGAGTCGATCTCCTCGCCCATTCGGGAGGTGGCGTTGAGCACCCGGGCGAGGCGGCCATCAAGGGCATCGAGAATGGCCGCGGAGGCCAGCAGTGCCATGGCCTCGGTGGGACGGTTTTCCAATGCGTACTTGATCGAGGTCATGCCGAGGCAGATCGCGAGCACGGTCGCCGCGCTGGGCAGGATCCGCCGGTTGATCGGGTTGACCCGGGGGTTCGGTTTCACGGCAACCGGGCCAGCACCGTCTCGCCGGCCAGCGAGCGCTGGCCGAGTTCGATCAGGACCTCCGAACCGGCCGGCAGATAGGTATCCAGCCGCGAGCCGAACCGGATCAGTCCGTAGGTGTCACCGATGTTCACCGTGTCGCCGGGGTGCACGTCGCAAATGATGCGACGTGCAATCAGCCCGGCGATCTGTACGACCACCACTTCATGTCCTTCCGGCGTGCGGATCACAACGCTGTTGCGCTCATTGTCCTCACTGGCGGCGGCTAAGTCGGCCGAATGGAAACTCCCCGGGCGGTGTTCGACGGCCAGTATCTCGCCGCCGACCGGGGTGCGCTGCACGTGCGCGTCCAGCAGCGACAGGAAAATGCTGATCCGGGGAACCGGCTGCGATCCGCGGCCGAGTTCGGGCGGGGGAGCCGCCTCTTCGATCAGGCACACCAGGCCGTCGGCGGGGGCGACGACGAGACCCGGCCGGGTGGGTGGTGTCCGGGGCGGATGCCGGAAGAAGCCGGCGTTGGCGGCGGCCGCCGCCAGGCCCGCCCGGCGCACCCAGCGGTTCCGCCGGCCCAGCGCGGCCACCGCCATCCCCGCTCCGATGAACGGGAAGCCGGCCGGGTGGATCGGGGGGACCGCAGTCCGTACCAGCGCGGCCAGTCGTTGCGGACCGGACTGAAGTTCGTCGTCGGGGCGTCTGGCCATTGGGCAGAGTCTAGTGCGACAGGTCCCAGACCGTGACCTGCTCGCCGGCCGCCATTTCGGTGACCTCCGGTGCCAGGTCCAGCAGGCAGTTGGCCGAGGCCAGCCAGCGCAGATGGTGCGACGCCGGCGGGCCGTAGCTGCTGACCGTCCCGGCTCGGGGGTCGTAGACGCCGCGACGGAACTGGCGCTTGCCGGCCGGGGAGGTGATCGACTCGGCCAGCACCGCGGTACGCCGCGGCCGGTCCGGGTTCGGCAGGCCCATGGCGCCGCGCAGGGCGGGCCGCAGGAAAACCTCGAATGACACCAGCGCGCTGACCGGGTTGCCGGGCAGCGTCACGATCGGGCGGCCGTCGGGCAGCACCCCGGCGCCCTGCGGCATGCCGGGCTGCATGGCGACCTTGACGAATTCAACGGCCCGGGTGGTGCCGAAGGCGTCCTTGACCACCTCGTAGGCGCCCGCGCTGACTCCTCCGGAGGTGATCACCAGGTCGGCCCGGCCGGCGAAACGGTCCAGCACCGCGCGGAAGTCGGCGACATCGTCGCTGCAGGTCGCCACCCCGGCCACCGCCGCCCCGGCGTCGCGCACCGCCGCGGCCAGCATCACCGCGTTGGACTCGTAGATCTGTCCGGGCCGCAGCGGTGTGCCGGCCGGGATCAGTTCCGATCCGGTCGACACCACCAGCACCCGCTGACGGGGAATCACCGTCAACTCCGCCAGGCCCAGGGCGGACACCAGGCCCAGCGCCGCCGGGGTGATGATCTGCCCGGCGTGCAGCACCGTCGTCCCGGCCAGGACGTCCTCGCCGGCTTTCCTGATGTGTTGTCCCGGTTTCGGCGTCGCGGTCACGGCGACCACGTCCACGCCGGCGTCGGTCAGTTCCACCGGGACCACCGCCGTCGCGCCGTGCGGCAACGGCGCACCGGTCATGATCCGGTGCGCAGTCCCCGGCGCAAGAGTCAGTGGGTCGGTGCGCCCGGCCGGGATGTCCGCGGCCACCGGCAGTGTCACCGGGCTGTCCGGTCCGGCGCCGGCGAGGTCGCCGGCCTGCACGGCGTAGCCGTCCATCGCGGAGTTGTCGAACACCGGCAACGACAGCGGTGCCACCACGTCCGCGGCCAGGACCAGTGCCTGGGCGTCGGCGGGCGCGACAGCCAACGGAGGCCGGGCGCGGATCAAACCGGCGACGACACTTCTGTGCATTTCGACGCTTCGCATCGGGGGATGCCCATCGACGCTGCGCATCACACCGGGAAGGTGACGCCGGTCAACTCCTCGGAGACCTGCCACAGGCGGTTCTGGATCGCCACGTCCTTGGACTGCTTGGTCGAGTCGACCAGAACCGGATAGCCGCGCAGTTCCCGGAAGCCGTCCGGGCCGTAGTACTGGCCGCCCTTGACCGTCGGGTCGGTGGCCGCCCGCAGCGTGGGCAGCGCACCCATCTCCGCGGTGTTGAGCAACTTGCCGGACAGCCAGTCCACGCCCGGCAGCGTTGCCCCGGGGATATGCCGGACGAGTTCGGTGGCCGCGACACCTGGGTGGGCGGCCACCGCAATGGTTTTCGCCCCCTTGGTTTTTGCGGCCGCGACGAGGTGGCGCTGAAGGTCGTAGGCGAACATCAGATTGGCCAGCTTGGACTGGCCGTAGGCGGCCACGCGGTCGTAGCGGCGCTTCTCCCACTGCAGATCGTCGAAGTCGATCTTGGCCCTGATGTTGTGGGCGATGCTGGCGACCACCACCACCCGCGAGCCGTCCACATCCAGCAGATTGGGCAGCAGGATGCCGGTCAGGGCGAAGTGCCCGAGGTGGTTGGTGCCGAACTGCAGCTCGAATCCGTCGGCGGTCGTCGACTTCGGTGGATACATCACCCCGGCGTTGTTGATCAACAGGTCGATCCGTGGGTGGGCGGCGGCCAGTTCGGCGGCCGAGTCCTTGACCGCGGTCAGCGAGCCGAGGTCCAGCTTGTGCACCGTCACGTCCGCACCGGGGGTCAGGCCGCGGATACGCGCGGCGGCCGACTCGCCCTTGGCGGTGTCGCGCACCGCCATCACCACCCTGGCTCCGCGGGCTGCCAGCACCCGCGCGGTGTCGTAACCCAGTCCGGTGTTGGAACCGGTGACCACGGCCAGTCGGCCGGATTGGTCGGGAACGTCCTTCTCAGTCCACTTCATGGATAGAACATACGTGGAGTCCTACTGTCGAGGTATGCCAGCCGGTGGCGTTCTGTTCGACATCGACGGCGTCCTGGTGACGTCCTGGAAGCCCATCCCGGGCGCCGCCGAAACGGTGCGGGCACTCGCCGAGCGCGGGACGCCCTGCTGCTATCTGACCAACACCACCAGTCGGACCCGCCGGCAGATCGCCGCCGCTCTGGCCGACGCGGGGATGACCATCCGGCCCGAGGAGGTCATCACCGCTGCCGCGTTGACCGCCGACTATCTGGCGGCGCATCACCCCGGGGCCCGGTGCCTGCTGCTCAACGACGGCGACATCACCGAGGACATGCCCGGGGTCGACCTGGTGGACCCGGCGCGCGGGTCGACTCCGGAGGTCGTGGTGCTCGGCGGTGCCGGGCCGCAATTCACCCACGAGAACCTGAGCCGGGTCTATGGCTGGATGGTCGACGGCGTGCCGGTGGTGGCGATGCACCGCAGCACGTTTTGGAAGACGGCCACGGGTCTGCGGATCGATACCGGCATGTATCTGATCGGGATGGAGGAAAGCTCGGGTCGAACCGCGACGGCGGTCGGGAAACCCGCGCCTGCCGGGTTCCGGACCGCGGCCGGGCGACTCGGGGCGGATGTCGGTGAGGTCTACATGGTCGGCGACGACCTGCACAACGATGTGCTGGCCGCCCAGGCCGTCGGGATGACCGGCGTTCTGGTGCGTACCGGCAAGTTCCGGCAGGAGACGCTGGACCGTTGGGCCGCAGATCAATCCGTCGCTCAGCCCGATCACGTGCTCGACTCGGTCGCCGATCTGCCTGCGCTACTGGGTGTTTAGCGCCCGCACGGCCTCGATGCGGGCCTGCAGTTGCTCGCTGTTGGCTGCGGCCACCGGCGGCCCGCCGCAGATCCGGCGCAGTTCGTTATGGATCCAGCCGTGGGTGCGGCCGGTGCGGTGGTGGGTCGCGGCCACCAGGGCGTTGAGTTCCCGGCGCAGATCACGCAGCTGACCGTGGGTGGTTCGGGGTGTCTCGCCGTTGGCCGTTCGCTTGGTCAGCTGTTCTTCCTGCCTGCGCCGCAACAGATCCCGCATCGACTCGGCGTCGAGCAGGCCGGGGATGCCCAGGTAGTCGGCCTCCTCGTCGCTGCCAGCCGGCGTTGCCGTGCCGAACGACGAGCCGTCGAAGATCACCTGATCCAATTCCGCCTCGGCGCCGAGGTATTCGATCTTGTTCTCCGCCTCACCCGGCTCGTCGCGTTTCTGCGCGGCCAGTTCGGCGTCCAGCGGATCCTCGAGGGTCTCCCGGTGCGGCTTACCCAGGACGTGGTTGCGCTGTGCCTCCATCTCGCTGGCCAGCATCAGCAGGTTGGGAACCGACGGCAGGAAGATGCACGCCGTCTCGCCGGGACGGCGGGAACGCACGAAACGGCCGATCGCCTGGGCAAAGAACAGCGGCGTCGACGCACTGGTGGCGTACACCCCGACTGCCAGTCGCGGAACGTCGACGCCTTCGGAGACCATCCGCACCGCCACCAACCACCGGGACGTTCCCTCGGCGAAGGTGGCGATCCGCTCCGAGGAGCGCTTGTCGTCGGAGAGCACCACGGTGGGGGCCTCGCCGGTGATCTTGTGCAGCAACTCTGCGTAGGCGCGGGCCGCGGTTTGGTCGGAGGCGATGATCATGCCGCCGGCGTCGGGCACGTGCTCGCGCAGGCCGCGCAAGCGGGTGTCCGCCGCGGCGATGACCGCGGGCATCCACTCCCCGGCCGGGTTCAGGGCGGTCTTCCAGGCGCGTGCCGTCTGCTCGACGGTCAGCGGCTCGCCCAGGCGGGCGGCATGTTCCTCGCCGGCACTGTCGCGCCACCGGGCCTCCCCGGAGTAGGCCATGAAAAGCACCGGTCGCACGACACCGTCGGCCAGTGCGTCGGAGTAGCCGTAGGTGTGGTCGGCCTTCGATTGCCTGAAGCCCGCCGGATCCTCCTCGTAGGTGACGAACGGGATCGCGCTGTCGTCACTGCGGAAGGGGGTTCCGGTGAGCGCTAGTCGACGGGTCGCGTCGTCGAACGCCTCCCGGATGGCGTCGCCCCAACTCTTGGCGTCCCCACCGTGGTGGATCTCGTCGAAAATGACCAGCGTCTTGCGGTTCTCGGTGCGTACCCGGTGCCGGGCGGGGTGGCTGGCCACCTGGGCGTAGGTCACCACGACGCCGTGGTACTCGTCGGAGGTCTGGGAGTTGGAGTTGGAGAACTTGGGGTCCAGTGCGATGCCCACCCGGGCGGCGGCCTGCGCCCACTGGATTTTCAGGTGCTCGGTCGGCACGACGATGGTGACCGCCTCGACGGAGCCCTCGCTGAGCAACTCGGCGACGATGCGCAGCGCGAAAGTCGTCTTACCTGCACCGGGGGTGGCGACGGCCAGGAAATCCCTGGGCTTGGCGGCCAGATATTTGACCAGTGCCCGTCGCTGCCAGCCCCGCAATGACCCGGGCGCTTCGACTGCCCGCACCCAGGCCCTCCCTTCGACCGAAGCGACTTTAGTGCACCCCCGGGGAGCCCAACGATTCGTGCCGGTGAGCGTGTCCGCGGCCCGCCGCAGGCGACGTCGCGGCGTCCGCCCGAGGCGAACGACCTTGCACTCGGCATGCGAGAGTGCTAAAAAAGACGTTGGCACTCACGACCGGTGAGTGCTAGGTCGGGACGGTGAGACCGAAGCCTCTGACAGCTGCGGTCGTCCGTCGCGGGCACTGCGTCCGGCCGAGAACGTGTCATTCCCCAACCGGAGGATTCACACCGCAATGTCCAAGATTATTGCGTATGACGAAGAGGCCCGCCGCGGCCTCGAGCGG
>CAZRFC010000081.1:0-13284 GCA_964598975.1 uncultured Mycobacterium sp.
ACGAGGTGGGTCGGCCGAAGTAGCCGGCGGGTAGCCCGTTGACTGTGCGTTCAGGGCGCGGTTCTCTCATCGAAACCGGCCCTTGGCGCACAGTCAACGCCGAGTAAGGGGTCAACAGGCCGCTGCTACGGCAAGTCCAATGCTTTCTGAAGCCGCGCGACCGGTGAGCTGATCCCGTAACGCTCGGCGAGTTCGACGACCCGTTGCGGGTCGACGGCGCGCAACGGCAGTCGATCGTCACCCGACAGTCGCACCGGGGCGTCGCAGGCGACTCGGACGACAGGTTGCGCCGATTCGATGTAATCGCCGGCCGCCAAAATCTTCGCCCGGAATGCCTTGGGCAGCTTCGACTTCGGGTCGGCGGCCGCCTCGAGGATGGCCTCCAACGAGCCGTACTGGCTCAGCATTGTCGCGGCGCTCTTCTCGCCGACACCGGCCACCCCCGGCAGCCCGTCGGACGGATCGCCGCGTAGCAGTGCCAACTCGGCGTAGGCGGCCCCGGCCCGGTGCAACGGCACCCCGTAGCGCTGCGCCACCTCGGCAGGCCCGAACATCGTCGCCTTCGACAGCCCGCGGCCGATGTAGAGCACCCGCACCTCCACCGGGGCGTCGGCGACCAATTGCAGGAGGTCGCGGTCGCCGCTGACCACCACCACCCGGTCACGACGCTCCACGGCCGCCAGTGTGCCGATAACGTCGTCAGCCTCGTAGCCCTGGGCGCCGGCGGTGGCGATACCGAAGGCGTCCAGCACCTCCAGGATCACCTCTACCTGCGGACCCAGGTCGTCGGGCACCTCCTCGACGTAACCCTCCGAGCCCTCAGGCCCCTCGCCGAGGGGGCTGCCCTCCTCCACCACCCGATGTGCCTTGTACGACGGAATCAGTTCCACCCGCCAGGCCGGCCGCCAGTCCAGATCCAGGCACACCACCAGGCGGCCGGGGCGTTCCCGGGTGATCAACGTGGCGACACTGTCGAGGAACCCCCGGATCGCGTTGACCGGTCGCCCGTCCGGTCCGGTGATCGAACTCGGCACGCCGAAGTAGGAACGGAACCACATGCTGGCGCCGTCGAGCAGGAGCACCGGTGGGGACATAGCCCTAAACGCTAGCCTCACTGTCATGAATGCCGACGGACGGTTCAGCAGCGACACCTACGCCCGCAGGCTCTCCGCGGCCGCGGCGGGTGCGGCGAAGGCAGGCCTGGCCGGCCTGGTGGTCACCCCCGGCTACGACCTGCGGTATCTGACGGGTTCGCGTGCGCAGACCTTCGAACGTCTCACCGCGTTGGTGGTACCCGCTTCCGGTGGTGATCCCACGGTGGTGCTGCCGCGGATGGAACTGGCCGCGCTGAAGGAATCCGCGGTGGGCGATCTGGGCCTGAATCTGCGGGACTGGGTCGACGGTGACGACCCTTACGGGCTGGTCGCCGACGCCCTGGGCGGGCACGCGCGGGTGGCGGTGACAGACTCGATGCCCGCGCTGCACCTGCTGCCGTTGGCCGGTCGTTTGGGTGCGACGCCGGTGCTGGCAACCGGTGTGCTGGCCGCCCTGCGGATGGTCAAGGACCCCGACGAGATCGAAGCGCTGCGGCGTGCGGGCGCGGCGATCGACCGGGTGCACGCCCGCGTCCCGGAGTTCCTCCGGCCGGGACGGACCGAGGCCGAAGTCGCCGCCGACATCACCGAAGCCATTCTCGCCGAGGGGCATTCGGCGGCGGCCTTCGTCATCGTCGGGTCCGGCCCGCACGGCGCCGACCCGCACCACGAGTGCTCCGACCGTCAGCTCGAGCGCGGTGACGTCGTCGTCGTCGACATCGGCGGTCCGGTCGAACCGGGCTACAACTCCGACTGCACCCGCACCTACAGCCTCGGGCGGCCGTCGGTGGAGGTGGCCGAGCAGTACGAGGTGCTGCAGCGTGCCCAGGCGGCAGCGGTGGCGGCGGTCCGTCCTGGGGCGACTGCCGGACAGATCGACGCCGCAGCCCGCGACCTGCTTGCCGAGGCGGGCTTGGCCGAGTACTTCGTGCACCGCACCGGGCACGGGATCGGCCTGTCGGTGCATGAGGAGCCCTATATCGTCGCCGGCAACGATGAGCCGCTGGCCGAAGGTATGGCTTTCAGCGTCGAACCCGGGATCTACCTGCCGGGTCGTTGGGGGGCGCGGATCGAGGACATCGTGATCGTCACCGCGGACGGAGCGTTGCCGGTCAACACCCGGCCGCATGACCTAACCGTTGTCGACTGACCGGTCGAGAAGGGTCGAAGAACCCAGCACCCGTTTGACGAGCACCTCGATCACCACCCGCTTCGGGTTGGGCCGCGGCGTCCGGTAGCGCTGGGCGTAGCGCAGTTCCGCGTCGCGGATGGCCTCCGGATCGCGGTTCACGTGGGCGATCCCCTCCAGGGAGAGCCAACGAGCGCCGTCCACCTGGGACAGCACGCCGATCTTGCTCCGCTCGGCGTTGACCGCCTTCTGCGACCCGTCGCTGGTGATGACCCGGGCGATGTGGGTGATCGGATCGAAGGTGAAGCCCACTGCCACCACATGCGGAGAGCCGTCGGCCCGCAGTGTGGTGAGCATCGCCAGATGACGCTCGGTGAGGAATTCAAGGGCGTCGCTGGTCAGCCTGGTGGTTGCCATCGGCGATCACGCTATCGCAAGGAATAATCCCTGCCATGGAGGACACGGTCGCCACGGCAAGTCGGGTGGTGGTCATTTTCGGCGGACGCAGCGAGATCGGGCTGGAACTTGCCGGCCGGTTGGCGCCGGGTGCGACGGTGGTCCTCGCCGCCCGCGAATCCCACCGGCTTGCAGCGGAGGTCGCGGCGGTGCTGGCTGCCGGAGCGGCCGCGGTGCACCCCGTGGAGTTCGACGCCGACGATCTGGACTCGCATGGACCACTGGTCGACAGGCTGGCCCGCGAATTCGGGGCCATCGACATCGCGGTGCTGGCCTTCGGCGTCCTGGGCGACCAGTCCCGCGCCGAAGCCGACGCCGCTCACGCCGCGGCCATCGTTCATACCGACTACGTCGCGCAGGTCACCCTGCTGACCCACCTCGCCACCGGCATGCGGGCCGCGGGCCGCGGGACGCTGGTGGTGTTCTCCTCGGTGGCCGGGGTGCGGGTGCGACGGGCCAATTACGTCTACGGGTCGGCCAAGGCGGGGCTGGACGGCTTTGCCAGCGGACTATCCGACGCGTTACACGGCAGCGGTGTTCGTGTACTGATCGTGCGTCCGGGCTTCGTCATCGGCCGAATGACAGAAGGAATGGACCCCGCTCCGCTGTCCAGCACCCCGGCGCAGGTCGCCGAGGCGACCGTACGGGCACTGGAATCGGGCCGCCGGACGGTCTGGGTGCCCTGGCTGCTGCGACCGCTGTTCTTCGGGATGCGGTTGCTGCCGCAGGCCGTGTGGCGGAGGCTGCCCCGGTGATGAACGAAGTGAAGAGCCGAATGAGGCCCCGGTGATGAACGAAGTGAAGAGCCGAATGAGGCCCCGGTGATGAACGAAGTGAAGAGCAGAATGAGGCCCCGGTGATCGTGGTGGTGGGGATCGGCGCTGACGGCATGGCGGGCCTGTCGGAGCGTTCCAGGGACGAATTACGCAGCGCCACGGTGATTTACGGATCCCCACGCCAACTCGACCTGCTCGACGACACCGTGACCGCGCCGAGACGTCCCTGGCCCAGTCCGATGATGCCTGCTGTGGAGGGCCTGCTCGACGAGGCGCCGGGCGGCGATATCCACGTGGTGGCCAGCGGCGACCCCCTTCAACACGGCATCGGCGCCACGCTGATCCGGCTGTACGGAACGGAACTGGTACGCGTCCTGCCGCAGGTGTCCTCGGTGACCCTGGCCTGCGCCCGGATGGGCTGGGCTACCCACGACACCGAGGTCATCAGCCTGGTCAGCGCCCCGGTGCACACCGCGGTGCGCCGCGGCGGGCGTGCGGTGGTGCTCTGCCGCGACGCCGGCACACCGATCGCCCTGGCCGATGTTCTCGTCGAAACCGGTCGCGGCGATTCGGAGTTGACCGTTCTCGAGCAACTCGGCGGCGCGGGGGAGCGGATCCGCAGCGGTCCGGCCGACGCCTGGGCTGCCGCCCCGCCGGGCGATATCGACGACCTCAACATCATCGCCGTGCGTTACCTACCCGAGGAACGCGACGGATCCGCGCTGCCCGACAATGCATTCCGCCACGACGGGCAGATCACCAAGCAGACCATCAGGGCGGTCACCGTAGCCGCCCTGTCGGCCCGTCCCGGTCAGACGCTGTGGGACGTCGGTGCCGGCTCCGGCAGCATCGCCGTCGAATGGTGCCGCGCCGCCCGGGGGTGCCGTGCGGTCGCGTTCGAGACCGATCCGCAGCGTCAGGAACGCATCGGCGCCAACGCCCGATCCTTCGGCGTGGACGTCGAGGTCCACGGTGCGGCGCCGGACGCTTTCGGTGGGGCGCCGCGGCCCGACGTCATCTTCATCGGCGGTGGCCTCACCACCAACGGACTGGTCGAAGAGTGTCTGGGCCGACTGGCCGGCGGCGGACTTCTGGTGGCCAATGCCGTCACTGCAGAGTCCGAAGCGCTTCTGGTGCAGTGGTATTCACGATTGGGTGGGGAGCTTCGCCGCTTCCAGCACTATCAGGGAGAGCCGTTGGGTGGCTTCACCGGGTGGCGGCCGCAGATGCCGATCACCCAGTGGTCGGTCAAGCTGATCTGATGGGATCGAAGTGACGGTGTATTTCATCGGCGCGGGTCCGGGCGCCGCCGACCTGATCACCCTGCGCGGGCAACGGCTTCTGCAACGCTGCGGTGTGTGTCTGTACGCCGGATCGATCATGCCCGACGATCTGCTGCAGTTCTGCCCGGCCGATGCCCGGATCGTCGACACCGGTCCGCTGACCCTCGAGCAGATCGTCGCCGAATTCGAACGGGCCGACGCCGCTGGTCACGATGTGGCCCGCCTGCACTCGGGTGACCCGTCGCTGTACAGCGCGGTGGCCGAACAATGCCGACACCTCGACGCACTCGGTATCGGATACGAGATCGTCCCGGGAGTAACGGCTTTCGCGGCTGCCGCCGCGGCACTGGGGCGTGAACTTACGGTCCCGGGGATCGCGCAGACCGTCACGCTGACCCGGGTGTCGACCCTGTCGACGGCGATGCCCGAGGGTGAGGACCTGACCACCCTGGCCCGGGTGGGCGGCACCCTGGTGATCCACCTGGCGGCGCATCGGATCGACGCGATCGTTCCGGAGTTGACCGCGGCGGGGTACCGGCCGGATACCCCGGGGGCGGGGGTGGCCTTCGCCAGGTGGCCGCAGGAGATCATTCTGCGCGGCACGCTTGCCGGCATCGCCGAGCAGATGCGGGAGAACGGGGTCACCCGCACCGCGGTGATCATCGTCGGTGATGTGCTTGCTGCCCAAGGTTTCAGCGACAGTTACCTCTACTCTGCTGGACGACCTCGGGGAGACCGGCACTGATGCGAGTGCTGCTTCTCGGCGGCACCGGCGAAGCCCGCGCACTGGCCGCCCGCCTGCACCCACGTGTCGAGGTCATCAGTTCCCTGGCGGGTCGGATCCCCGATCCGGCGCTGCCGGTCGGGCCGGTCCGGGTCGGCGGATTCGGGGGAGTGGACGGGCTTCGGACATGGCTGGCAGACAACGGGATCGACGCGGTAGTCGACGCCACCCACCCGTTCGCCGCCACCGTCACCGCCAATGCCGCCGCTGCCTGCGTTGCTCTCGGACTGCCGCACCTGGTGCTGCACCGGCCGCCGTGGGACCCCTCGGGTGCCATCGAGGTCGGGTCCGACACCGCGGCGGCCGATGTGATTGCCGACAAAGGCTATTCGCGGGTGTTCCTGACCACCGGGCGTTCCGGTGTCACCGCGTTCCGCAATAGCGACGCCTGGTTTCTGATCCGTGTCGTGACACCACTGGAGCGCGACGCACTGCCCGGCAAGCACCGACTGCTGCTGTCCCGCGGTCCGTACCGCTACGAGGACGAACGCGCACTGATGGCCGACCACGGCATCCGGGCGGTCGTCACCAAGAACAGCGGGGGAGCGATGACACACCCGAAACTTCAAGCGGCACAGGATCTTGGCATCGACGTGGTGATGATCCAACGGCCGGACCTCCCGCGGGGTGTCCGGGCCGTCGAGAGCGTCGAGCAGGCCGAATCGTGGGTTCTGAACCGCGAGGTGTTCAGCCGGGATAACGACGCGGGGTGAAAACCGTCTCGCCGTACCACTGGGTCTGCGAGGAGCCGACGATCAGCAGGCACCGCATATCAACCTGGGCCGGGTCCAGTTCGGCCAGTCGGACCACCGTCACCGACTCCCGCGGCCCGGAAACGTCCCGGCCGATCACCACCGGTGTCCCGGCATCGCGATGCTCGAGCAGCAGATCCCGCATGGCGGCCACCTGCCAGGTCCGGCTCGCCGATGCCGGGTTGTAGATGGCCAGCACCAGATCCGCGGCCGCGGCAGCCGAAAGCCGCGCGGCGATCACCTTCCACGGCTTGAGCCGGTCGGACAGCGAAATCACGGCGTAGTCATGACCCAGTGGCGCGCCAACCCGGCTGGCCACTGCCTGCGCCGCCGTCATCGCCGGGATCACCCGCACCTGGACGCCGGGCCACTGCTTGGCCTCCTCCAGGACGGCGGTGGCCATCGCGAACACCCCCGGATCGCCGGAGGACACCACCGCCACCGCGCGGCCCTGCTCGGCCAACTCGCAGGCCAACCGGGCACGCTGCGGCTCGTCGGTGTTGTCGGAGGGATGCCGGCGCTGTCCCGGACTCGGGGGCACCCGGTCCAGGTACGGCCCGTACCCGATCAGGTCGGTCGCCGCGGCCAGTTCGCGGCGGCTCTGCGGGGTCATCCACTCGATGTCGCCCGGCCCGAGGCCTACGACGGCCACTGTGGCGCCGCGCGCTGCCGCCCGGCCGGTCCGGCCACCCGGCAGGACAGCCAGCGAGAAGTACGGCACTTCCGCGTCGTCGACCTCCGCCGCCGCCAGAACCCGCTGGCCGGCAGTGCTGGCGCGCTCCACATACACCGCGTCATCGAGCCGACCTGCCAGCGAAAGCGCCTCCCGCACTTGGGGATAGGTGCGTCCGAGCTTGAGTACCACTGCGGCGTCGGAGTCGGCCAGCCGTCGCGCCAGTTCCCGCACCGGCATGGTGCCGGGCAGCACCGACAGCACCTCGTCGCCGGTGACCAGCGGTGTGCCGATGGCGGCCGAGGCGGCGCTGACCGAGGTGACTCCGGGCACGATCACCGCGTTGAAACGCTCGGTCAGGCGGGTGTGCATGTGCATGTAGCTGCTGTAGAACAGTGGGTCGCCCTCGGCCAGCAATGCGACATCCCGGCCGGCGTCGAGGTGTGCGGCGATCCGCTCGGCCGCCTCGACGTAGAAGTCCGCCATGGCTCCGTCGTAACCACCGGGGTGGTCGGTGGTTCCGGTGGTCACCGGGTAGACCAGGTGCTCCTCGATCTGTCCCGGCCGCAGATACGGTTCGGCGATGCGGCGCGCGATGCTGCGCCCGTGCCGAGCGCTGTGATAAGCCACCACGTCGGCCTCGCCGATAACCCGGGCCGCTTTAACGGTGACCAGTTCCGGGTCACCCGGACCCAGCCCGACGCCGAAGAGGGTGCCCTGCCGTGTCATTCGGTTGTCCAATTGCTCATTCGGCAAGCCTCATTCGCGTGCGCTCGCAATCGCGTTCACCGCGGCAGCGGCCATGGCGCTGCCGCCGCGGCGGCCGCGTACCACCAGGTAGTCCATCCCACGCGGATCGGCGATCAGCTCATCCTTTGACTGCGCCGATCCGACGAATCCGACCGGACCGCCCAGCACCGACACCGGTGCGGGGGCACCCTCGTCGATCAGTTCCAGCAGCCGGAACAGCGCCGTCGGGGCGTTTCCGATCGCCAGCACCGCGCCGTGCATCCGGTCGGCCCACAGTTGCACCCCGGCCGCCGATCGGGTGGTGTGCAGACGCGCCGCCAGATCCGCGGCACCGGGGTCGGCGACCAGGGAGACCACCTCGTTACCGGCAGGCAGGCGGGCGGCGGTGATACCGGCGGCCACCATCGAGGAGTCGCACAGGATCGGGGCGCCGGCGGCCAGTGCCCGGTGCGTGGCGCTGACCACCCCCGCGGTGTAGGAGACATGCTCGGTCAGGTCGACCTGGCCGCAGGTGTGGATCATCCGAACCACGACCCTGGAGACGTCCTCGGGGAATCCGTCGAGGTTCGCCTCGGCCCGGATCGTCGCGAACGACTGCCGGTAGATCTCGGCAGCATCGCGGATGTAGTCGAGCACGGCACCACCCTACGTTCGCCGGTACCCGCTACCGGTGGCCACCATTACCTCCGCGGCGGGCGGTCTGCCGCAGGCACGTTCGCAGCCCACGTAGTGGACGGCGCCGGCGCGCGTCACGGCGGCCGAGCCGGTTTCCACCGCCCGCGTCGCATCGGCCCGGACATCGGCCCGCGATCTCGCGCAACCGGGACTGCCAGCGCAGGCGGTGACATCCAGCCAGCGTGAGGTCTCGTCGAACACCAGACCCAGCGGAGCCAGAACCCGCAGCGCCGTGTCGGCAATCCCCGGATCGAGGTCACACACCAGCAGCGACCGCCACGGGGTGATGACCACCGGGGCATCGATGGCTGCCACGAATCGGGCCTGCCGGGTGGTCAGAACGCCCAGTGGGACGGCAGCGCCGAGTGTCACTTTCTCCGGCGACTGCTCGATCCAGCCGACCGGCGGTCGCGCCGGCGGAAACCGGTCACCAGCGTGTGCGACCGGCCGGAGATCGCCGAGCAGCGCATCGGGCTCAGCCAATTCCGCTACCCGCCAGGCATTGCCGCGTTCGGTCAGGAATCGACGGGCGACCGCAATCAAGGTCGGAACGGAGTCTCCGGGATCCACCCGCACACCCGTGTCGCAGCCTGCGAGCAGCAGTGCGGCCCCGTCCGGCAGTACATGGATGCCCGCATCGGCGCCCAGCCCCGACACGTCGGCGCTGCCGTCGTCCAGGCTGAACAGGAACCGGCCCGGCAGTCCGGCCAAATCGGTATCGGCCTGGATGGCGCGGTCCAACTCCCGCACCCACGGCCGGACGTCGGCCAGACCCCCGACCCGGCCCGACAGCGGTGAGGCCACGATGTTGCGGACCCGCTCATGGGTCACCGACGGCAACAGGCCGGCTGCCGCCACCCGCTCGGCCACCGCGGCTGTGTCGGTGATCCCCCTGACCTGGATGTTGCCCCGGCCGGTCAGTTCCAGGTTTCCGGCACCCAAACCGTCGGCCACCTCGGCGAGGGCCTCGAGTTGCTCGGCGGTGATCATCCCGCCGGGCAGGCGCAATCGGGCAAGGGCGCCGTCGGCCGCCTGATGCACCTGCAGTGCGCCTGGGCAGGCGTCCTGGTCGCGGGTCCGGCTCACCCAACCACGGTACGAGGCGACCCGTGCCACGATGGAGGCACGGGGCCGGAATGACCAGGCAATCCACCGGCCGGAACGTTGCTGGGGAGGAACCACGACCAGGACACGCGCCGAAGGCGGCGCCCGCTCGCTTGGGCGGGTGGCCGCCGTGATCGGGCTGCTGTTCCTCGCCGCGGTAGCCCTGCAGGGCACGATGCCGGGACCTCGCAACGCATCGGCACAGGAGGCCGACGCCGACAGTCCCGCCTCGCTGGTCGGTGTGATGGCGCTGCTCGGCGTCTCTTTCGCGGTGATGGCGTTCGCCATGTTCAACCGGCGGCCGCCGGGGCCCACCGCCGCCGCCTTCGAGATCCCGGACTTCGGCCGCGGGCATGGCGGCGGGATCAACCTTCGCCGCCTGCTGGTCATCGGCCTCGGCCTGCTGGTCCTGTGGCTGGCGGTCTTCGTGGCCGTCGGTCAGTTCAGGCTCGAAAGCGAATTCAGCCAACAACCCGCGGCACCCACGACGACGGCGGCCCCCCAGAACCCGGCTCAGCCCACCGCGCCGGCCCGCCCGAAGAAGCCGCACAGCGACACCTACCGGCTGCTGGCCGGGGCCACCGGCGTGCTGCTGGTTCTGATGGTGACCGCCACCGTCGTCGCCGGCCTGCGCAACCGCTCCAAGCCGGCGTCAATCGTGCTGACCGCGGGCCCGCCGACAACGGAATCTGCACCGTCTGCCCCCCAATTGGAGATGGCCGCCGAACGGGGACTGGCTGAGGTCGCCAACCTCGATCTGGAACCGAGGGCGGCCATCATCGCCTGTTACGCGGCAATGGAACAGGCCCTCGCCGGTGCGCCCGGCGCGGTTCCGCAGGCCTCGGACACCCCGTCCGAGGTGTTGGCCAGGGCGGTGGGCAACCGGACCATCAGCACGCGCAGCGCCGCCACATTGGTCGACCTTTTCGCCGAAGCACGGTTCAGCGGGCACACCATGACTGAGGATCATCGGGACCAGGCGCAACAAGCGTTGCGCTCGGTCCTCGCCGAGGTGCGGAGCAGCACATGAGCAAGCTGCTGTCCGGCGGTTTCGTGGCAGTGCTGCTGGCCGAGATCGTGGGCCTGATGTTCGGCTGGCGCTGGGCGCTGCCGGTGGGAGGGCTCGCCCTGGGCCTGTTCGCGTGGCAGTTGACCGGCCGGCTGGCCAGGGGCGGACCCGACGGAGCCGACGGTCCGGCGTCCAACGACGCCGTGGAGTCCCTGCAGCGGTGGCGGGCACAGACCGAGGAACTGATCCGGTGGGCCGACGGAACGAGGGGCGAGTGGGACCGTCATCTGCGTCCGAGGTTGGCCCGCGACTTCATGCTGGCCACCAAGCAGAAGGAGTCCGCGGCGATGGACTCAAGCGGCCGATTCGTCTTCGGCGATGACCTGTGGCAGTGGGTCGATCCGCAGAACGTCTCCGCGGCCCGCCGCGACGAACCCGGACCGGGCCGTGACGCCCTCGATCAGATTCTGCAGCGACTGGAGCACGCATGACCACATCGGCAACCGAGACCACCACGCTCTGCGACAGCGTCCTCAACGAAGTCGAGCGGGCCGTCGTCGGTAAGCGCGGGGCCCTCACCCTGATCCTCACCACTGTGCTGGCCGGCGGCCATGTGCTCATCGAGGATCTGCCCGGCATGGGTAAGACGCTGATCGCCAGGTCGTTCGCGGCCGCACTGGGACTGCGGTTCACCCGGGTGCAGTTCACCCCCGACCTGCTACCCGCCGATCTGCTCGGCGCGACGATCTACGACATGCGGACCGCGCAGTTCGACTTCCGCCGCGGGCCGATCTTCACCAACATGCTGATGGCCGACGAGATCAACCGCACCCCGCCGAAGACGCAGGCCGCGCTGCTGGAGGCGATGGCCGAGGGGCAGGTCAGTATCGACGGCGAAACCCACCGGCTCCCTTCGCCGTTCATCGTCATCGCCACCGACAACCCGGTGGAGTTCGAAGGCACCTATCCACTGCCGGAGGCGCAACTGGACCGGTTCGCCGTCAAGGTCGCCCTGAAGTACCTCTCCGAGCAGGAGGAGGCGTCGATGCTGCGGCGCCGGCTCGAGCGCGGAACGGCCGAGGCGGTCGTCAACGAGGTGGTCGACGCCGACCAGTTGCTGGCCATGCAGGACGCCGTCGAGCAGGTGACCGTGCACGACGACGTGCTGCACTATGTGGTCGCACTGGCCGCCGCCACCCGCAACAACCCCCAGGTGGTGGTCGGGGCCAGCCCGCGAGCCGAACTGGATCTAGTTCAGTTGGCGCGAGCGCGGGCACTGCTGAACGGACGCGACTACGTGCTACCCGAGGATGTCAAAGCTCTCGCGGTGCCGGCGTTCGGACACCGGATCACCCTGCGCCCGGAGATGTGGGTGCGCAGCATGCACGGCTCGGATGTGGTGGAGCAACTCCTCAAACGGCTGCCGGTTCCGCGCGCAACCGGACCGTCGTAGCCGAAGCCATGGACGGCACCCATGTCGAGGTGGAGTTGCGTTCGCGCACAACGGAGTTGACGCGGATGCTGTTCATCTGTGCGGCGGCCGCGCTGGCCGCTGCACTGATCTCCGGCCGGTGGACGCTGGTCGCCTTCGCTGCGCCGCTGCTGGGTGTGCTGTCGTCGGTCGCTTGGCAGCGCCCGATGCCCAGGGTGTCGGTGCGGGCCGGCCCGAAGACGCTGCGCTGCTTCGAGGGAGAGCGGGAGCAGGTCGAGGCCGAACTCGACGCCATTGCCGTCGGCGGGTCCGCGGTTCTTTCGATCGCCACACCCGAGGGCATGAGGACCCAGGCGTTGGACTCCGAAGACCCGCGTCGATGCGCCGTCGAATTGTCCGCGGAGCGTTGGGGGCGATATCCGCTGCGGGCCCACGTCGAGGTGGTGGCGCCGGGTGGACTGCTGGCCGCATCGGGATCGGCCGAGATCGGCCAGGCCTTCGTGTTCCCGCTCGTTCCGCCACCGTCGACGGCGATGCCGCGCACCGAGATGCTCGACCGGATCGGCACCCACCTGACCCGCCACGTCGGACCCGGGGTCGAATACGCCGACATCCGCGCCTACGTTCCCGGCGATCAGTTGCGCACGGTGAACTGGTCGGTCAGCGCCCGGCGGGGAACCCTGCACGTGACCCAGCGCCTCACCGATCGGTCGCTGGACGTGGTCGTCCTGGTGGACATGAGCGTGCAGCCCCCCGGTCCGGCCACCGTCGCGACCCGGCGCGCCGCAGAGGGTGCGCTGCAGGTCGTGCAGTCCGCGCTGCGCGGCGGTGACCGCGCCGGTGTGGTGGGCCTGGGCGGGCAACGGCCGCGCTGGCTCGGTCCGGATATCGGCCAGCGGCAGTTCTACCGGGTGCTCGACGCGGTGCTCGGGGCCGGCGGCGATTACCACGACACACCCGGCACGCTGGCCCCGCAGGCTGCCGTCCCGCCCGGGGCGGTAGTCATCGCATTCTCCACCCTGCTGGACGCCGACTTCGGTCTGGCGATGATGGACCTGTCCCGTCGAGGGCACGTCGTGGTGGTGGTCGATGTGCTCGAAGGCTGCCCGTTGGGCGACGACGAGGAGCCCATCCTGGTCCGGATGTGGGCACTTCAGCGTGCGGCGATGTACCGCGACATGCGCGTGGTGGGCGTCGAGGTGTTGTCCTGGCCCGCCGAGATCACCCTCGATGTTGCGATGCGACTGCTGCCGAAACGAAAAATCAAGATTCATCCCAATTATCACTTCAATCTCTGCCAATAATCAAACTATGTGATTCCGTCGGCTCTGCACATTTCGGCGTTCTGCAGCTATCGCGACACGTTA
>CAZRFC010000082.1:0-13159 GCA_964598975.1 uncultured Mycobacterium sp.
CCTGGCCGCTCTCGGCATCAACATGGCTTACTAAGCCAAATGTCCTAACTCAGGAGACTTTGACCCCCGGGCGCACCGGAGGTGACGTCGACGACTGGATAACCGACGTCCTCGGCGGCACGGCCGGGGCTCTGCTGACCGTGCCTTCGCGGCGCACCAGGGCTCCTAGAACGTGAGCTGAACCAGGGCGCAGTCGTCGTCGAAGGTGCCGCCGGCCGTAGCCCGCAGCCTGGCGAAGAGCGATGTCGGCGACCATCCCGGCGTGGCGGCGACCTCTTCACACAGTTCGGCGAAGTCGTCGAAGGAAAGCCGGTCCCCGAGCACGCCGTCGCTGCACAGCAGGATCTGGGCTCCCGCGGGAACCTGGTAGGTGTTGTCGGCGAACACGCTGTCGGCAAACATGCCGATCGGTACCGCACTCCCCCCGAGTGCCGTCGCGGTGACGACCCCACCCTCAGCGGTCAGCGCCAGGGCGGGGGGATGTCCTGCCGTCGCGTAGCGCAGCAACCGGGTGGAGGCCTGGTAGACGCCATACCACATGGTGAAGTAGTGGTCGTCCTGGTTGTCCATGCCGAAGAGCTTGTTGAGTTCGCTCATGACCTGCTGCGGCGACAGCAGCGTCGCCGCCGGCATTGACCGCGAACGCAGGATGTTGTGCACCGACACCGACAACAGCGCCGGTTCCACCCCGTGGCCGGACACGTCGATCAGATAGACGATCAGGTGGTCGTCGTCGATCCAGAGATAGCCGAACGAGTCCCCACCGATCTCCCGCGCCGGCAGGTAGCGGGACCGCACCTGTACCGGGCCGTCGAGGTCGCCGGGCAGAATGGAGGAGACGTATTTTGCTGCGCTGGCAAGTTCACCGGACAGCCGATCGGCCATGGATCTGACCTGTCGTTCGCGCTTGCCGAGTTCGGCGGCCTCCAGGATCTGGCGGAGCACCAGGCTGACGGTGAGCAACAGACCGGTGACGACGACCGGGGACTCCATGACCACGACGGGTTGAGTTGGAGCGACGAAGATCGCGGCCGCCGCCAACGGCACCAGCGGCAGCGACCGGGACAGCCAACCGGGCGGTTCGGCGGTGTCGGGGCCGCCGGGGCCAGCTCGGTAGCCGGCCACGAGCGCGACGATGATCAGCAAAGCACTGGCCGCGTAGAGCAGGTCGATCAGGCTGCCGGCCGAGTAGCCCGTCGTATTCGACTGGTAGGCCCACAGGCTGTCTGCTACTGCAGCGGCCATCAGCCCCGCGACCAACAGCGACAGCGTCAAACGCAGCCCCGGCGCCGCCCTGATCAGAACCAGGAGTCCGATCGTCATGATGAGGACGTCGCCAGCGGGATACGCCAGGGACACGAGGAATTCCAGCTTGTTGCCCGACCCGTTCTGCCATACCGAGCGCATCACGGTCAGCCAGGAGATCAGTAGGAACGAGCCGGTGACGATGACCGCGTCCAGGATGACCTGGGCCTGACTGCGCCAGCTGCGGGCGGTGGGAAACAGCAGGAGAGCGAAGCACACCCACGGGTAGTAGGCCAGGTACGCGGCGTCGGACCAGGAGGGGGTCGGCGTCTGGATGGAAAACAATCGGGTGTAGGCCCAGATCGCCTCGCCGACGAGCCAACTGGCGAAGCCGATGGTCATCGCCAACCAGGCAGACCTCAGCCGACCCTGCACCGACCTGGCCGTGCGCAGCGCAAGCGGCACATAAACCAAACCGAGTGCGATGAAGGTGAGGTCCGTGACGGTCTCGGCGGCTGCCGAATCAAGCCGGCCGGACTGCAGGACGGCAGCGAATACGCAGAAGAATGCAACTGCAGCCAGCCCGGCTCGGGCTGTGGGCGACCTCGGAAGACCACGCGGGGAGCGCGTCGGGCGTTTGAGATTTGCCCCCGTAGTCATATAGCGCCATCAAACCAGCAAGGGGACGACCCGGCAACAGTGCAGCCGATTTCCTGGGGTCTTACCGTGGTCGCGCCGACATCACCCCCGCCGCATCGGCGGCCAGGGGTGCGGGATCGGGGAAGGTGAGTTCGACCAGCGAGCAGTCGTCGTCACCATGGTGCTCGCCGAAACGGCGTTCCACCAGGACATCCAGCCATTCCGGATCGGTGGCAAGTTCCTCGCAAAGTGTGAGCAGGTCGTCCATCTCCGGCGGGTCGCCGAGCACCCCGTCGCTGTAGAGCAGGATCCGGGTTCCTGCGGAGACCGGGTAGGTGTGGACGCTGAATTCACTTTCGCCGAACATCCCCACCGGCATCGATCCGCCGTTCAATGGGCGGCAACAGACGCCGCCGTCGGCCGTTGTCAGGGCCAGCGGTGGCGGGTGTCCTCCGTTGGCGTACCGCAACACACCTGTCGAGCGCCGGTAGACGCCGAACCACATCGTGAAGTAGTGGTCATCGTGGCTGTCCATGGCAAAGCGCTCGTTGAGAGCGGCGAGCACCCGTTCCGGTTCCAGCAGAGTCTCGGCGCTCAGCGACCTGGACCTGAGCAGATTGTGCACCGACACCGACAGCAGCGCCGGTCTCACCCCGTGCCCCGAAACGTCGATGAGGTAGACGATCAGATGGTCATCGTCGATCCATGTGTAGCCGAAGGAGTCACCTCCCACCGCACGGGCCGGCAGATAGCGGGACCTCACCGTAACGGGCCCGGTGAGGTCGCCCGGCAGAATGGAGGCGACGTAGTGGGCCGCGCTTTCCAGTTCGGCGTCCAGACGGCTTGCGAGAAGCCGGTTCTGTTGGTCACGGCGTATCAACTCGGCGGCCTCCAGCAGCTGACGCAAGAGTGCGGCCGCGACCAGCAAGACACACGTTATGACGACGGGTGCCTCGGTCACCGCTTCGCGATCTGCGCCGGCGACGAACATCGAGGCGACGGCCAGTGGCAGCAGCGGCAACCACAGCGAGAGCAAGCCGGGGGAACTCGGGGTCGCAGCGCCGCCCGGCTTCTCATGTTGTGCGGCCACCAGGGCCACCATGGTGATCAGCGCACCGCCGAAACAAAGGATCTCGGGCAGGCTGCCCACCGTGTGGTCAGCCGAGTTCTTGGTGTAGGCCCAGACGATCTCGGCCGCGACGCCGCATCCCAAACCGGCCACGAGCAGCGCCATGGTCAGGCGGCGACCCGGCGCGGACCTGACGAAAATCAGGACACCCACTGTCATCACCAGCACGTTTCCGACCGGATAGGCCAGCGCGACCGCGAACTCCAGCCCGCCGCCCTCACTACTGAGCCACAGGGAACGCATGACGGCGAGCCACAGGATCACGAAAAACGAGCCGGCGACAACGAGGCTGTCCAGGACCACACGACTTTGGTCACGCCAGGTGCGGGTGCCCGGAAAGGAGACCAGCGCCACCACCACACTGGCGAGGTAGGCCAAGTAGGAGGCATCCGCCCATGACGGAAACGGTGTTTGAGCTTCGACCAGTTCGTAGTAGGCCCAGAGCGACTCGGCAAGCATCCAATAGGACAGGGCGATGGTCATCGCCGTCCAGGCGCCCCGAAGTCGACCGCGGCTCGAACTCGCCGCCCGCGCGGCAAGCGGAATAGACACCGCGCCGACCGCCGCGAAGGCGAGAGCGTTCAGGACATCGACGAAGCCCGGGGTCGGCCCGCCCGACAGTTCGAGTGCGGTGTGAGCGCCGAAGATGAGGGCCGCAACGGTCGCCGTCTGAGCGACAGTCGGCAGCGGAATAGGCCGGCTCTCACGCCGAGCAAGCTTGTCTGGAAACGCTTGATTCCCCGGCTGGATCGACTCTTCAAGAACGACCACCACGCCCCCGCCGGTCCGTTATACGCCGTGGCACCGGAAAACCGGAGACACTGACTTCGAATCAAATAAGTCCGGCTCCCGTTTGTCAATGGAAATGGTAGTTTCCGTCATTATTTGACTTGAGATCAGGAAAATATAACTTTTTGATGAGTCACCGATGATGCGGCACACTATCGGGTGTGGCACGACCGTCGAAGCACAGCGGCCGCAAGGCGCAGCTGGTCCAAACCGCCCTGCAGGCGATCCATGAGCGGGGAATTCACGGGTTGCGCATCCGGGATGTCGCAGACGTGGCCGGCGTCTCGACAGCGACCGTGCACTACTACTTCGACGACCTCGACGGACTGTGGACTGAAGTCCACGCCCTGGCCGTGGAACGCTTCTTCACCGAGCGACTCGCCGCGATCGCCCTGCACGATGATGCCCGGGAGAAGATGTCCGTCATGATCCGCGGGGGGGTTCCGCGGTTGGCCGACGACCCGACCACGGTCGCCCTCTACCAGCTCGGCAACGCCAGACGAACCGATCCCGTCCGGGCCATGCTCGGCACCAGGCTCTTCGACCGACAAGCCATGCTCTACCTGGGGATTCTCGAACTCGGGGTCAGCCAGAAACATTTCACTCTGGCGGCCCCGAAGATCGACATCGCCCAGAATCTCGTCGGGCTTGAAGACGCCTACTGCATGCACATCATCGAATCGAACGCCTCGCTGCCGTTCGAGCGCTGTATCGACCTGATGTTCAGCTACGCGCGGCTCGCGACCGGGTGCTCCGACCTCGGAACCGAATAGCCGCGGGGAAACAGCCGTGGTGGAATGCACCGACGACTCGACGACTCATCAACGAGGAGCTTCATGGAACGCATCCGGGCGGCGGCGGCCGGCTTCCTGATCCTTGGCAGCGCGGCAACCGGCTCCCCCACCGCTGCGGCCAACCCTGGTGTGACGGGCAGCTACACCTTCACCGCCGAGGACGGCGAGGCCGCCACCTGGAGCATTGCGCAGTGCCCCGGCAACCCGCCGGGCTGCTTACGGGTGGCAGAGTTCGGCAACTCCAAGCGGGCTCCGTGGGCCGGGGAAGCGCACTACTCGGTGGGCTCGTGGTTCATGTTCGTCCAGCAGCCCGATGCCATCTTGTGCGAGGATGGCACATCGGCGCCCGGCCGCAGTACCTACTCGTGGGATAACTCGACGCTGTCGGGCAACGCCAGCGTTTTCAGCGGCGGAGCGTGCGGAACCGAGCCGAAGACCCTGGCGATTCCGTTCCGGCTCGCCAAGTACGGCTCGGTCCCGCTACCGTCACCCGACACCGCCCCGCTGCCGGAGACCGCCCCGCCGACGGCTACCGAGCTATTGCCGGCGGAGTCCCCGGCCGGCAACTAGCGGCCTCAGACGCACTCCAGGAGCGTCCCGTCCACCTCGCCCACCGGTCCGACGGTTGCCAGGGCGACCACCTTGCCATCGGCGGGATCAACTGTGGCACAGACGATTCCACACTTCCCCGCATCAACCTTACGGGCGATAACCTGAGAACGCTCCAGTAGCGCGAGGCCCGTCTCGACGATATGGGCAGCTGACACCGTCTCAAGGGAGTCCGCGGCAGCACCGCGCCGCACGATGGATCCGAGGGCCTGTTCCACCACGCCGCGGGTCGCTCCCTCCGGGAGGGCGGCGTCGGTCCAGGCCCGCATGGCGGTGTGCATGGCGTGGCAGTCATGGTGGCCCAGTACGACGATCAGCGGAACCTCACGGGTCTCCACGGCGTACTCCAGGGACGCGATCACGGCGTTGTCGACGACGTGCCCCCAGGTACTGATGTCGATCAGCGATCCCCAGCTGCGACCGAAGACGGTCTCGCTCGCGACAGCTGCGTCGGCGCAACGGAACACCGCGGCGACAGGCTGTTCGTCGATCACTGCGCTGCGGTTGTCCCGGAGTGGCATGAAGAACCGCTCGTTTCCGGAACGTAAGCGCTGCCAGGCGATCAGTGGGTCGGACATTGCGGTATTCCCTTCTGTTGGTTGGGTTTTCTGAATCGATCTGTGCGGACTCAACTGAAGTATTCGGGTCGGCTGACGAACGTCTCGGTCACGAACATCACCCCGGGGGACGCGTCCAGCAGCGGCCGCAAGCCTGCCAGCAGCGCCTCGGCCCGCTCCTCGGGGACAACGGTGATGATCAGCTCCAGGGTGGCCTGCTGGTTGAACAACAGCCGGCCTTGGTGGTAGCCGTGGTGGCCGAGGCCGGAAACCCCGGAAAGGCTGGTGAATCCGGTCGCGCCGACGCTCTGGATGAGCTCCCGTACAGCCGGTGCGTCACCTCCGGATACGACGACCTCGATCTTGGTCATCCTGGTCAGAGTCGGTGCTGATGTGGTCATGGAACCATCTCCTCGTTGTGGTTGGGTTGGTTGATTTCACTGATGTGCTCGTCGCTCCAGGGCCGCCAACCGGCTCTGGTCCAGCGCTGCCACGGCTGTCCGGGGTCCGACCGCGCCGCGAGGGCAACCCAGTCGTTGCCGAAGAGTCTTTGCAGCACCGGGTTTCGCTCGACGATCATGTCGATTCGCTCCAACGGAGCCTGGACCACCGCGAGCAGTCGCAGCGGCTCGTGCAGTAGCCGCTCGCCGTCGCAAACCGACTGCCAGGGCAGTCCGAGTTGCAGGTCGCCGCTGTGGCCGGCGATGACGCCGACCGTACCGACCACGTTGTGAATGGTCTTGGTGCCGGCGCCGAACACCTGGGGCGCAACCGTGGAGAAGTAGTACTGGCAGTTGATCCACTGGGCAACGACAAGAGGTGCGGTCAGGATCGTCTCCAGCGCGGACCCGTCGGCGTCGACCTCAGCGTCGTAGGAGTGCAGGAATGTCCTGCGCTGCAGGTCTATTCCGAGGGTGGCCGCACGTGGCGCCACGATGAACGCGGCGTTTCCGGCCAAGCCCCACTCGGGGTAGACCTGCGCCCAGTCCGAGGACCGGGTGACGACGTGGCGGGCCGCACGTTCGGCCGGCAGTTCCCGGCCGACGCCGGGCAGCACCGCGCAGCGTTCGGCGGCCAGTGCTGATCCTGCGCGGTTGAGGTCCCGGTCCAACCTCTGCACATCGGCTTCGTAGTCGGCCGGGATGAGATGCCGGTCGAGCAGCGTGACTCGATCGACGGCGGTGTCGTGCTGGGCAGCCACGAACAGTGTCGCGTCCGGGATGTCGATCTTCAGGCTGCGCAGTCCTGCCCGCACCTCGGGCCGGTTCAGGATCGCGACGGCGGTGCGCGCGTTGGGAGCTCCCGCCTGACCGCCGCAGGCGCCGCAGTCCAGTGCCGCCTGGTACGGGTTGTTTTCCGTAGTGCTGCCGTGGGAGCAGAGCACGACCAACCGAGCGAAGTCGCGGGTGAGTCCCATGGTGGTGAGCGCTACCTGGGCGAACAGCACCTGCTCGTTCTGCGGCATTCCCGCAAGGTCGATCACCGTCGGTGCCGCCGGCGCCACCGTGTCGCGCAACCGCCGCCGGATTCCGGCGCTGGCCGCCGGGGTCAGTGTCTTGACCGCCGACAGCGGCGCCGCCGCCCAACCGGCCGCCTCGGCCAGGGTGAACGGGGCGGCGAACGACTCCTTGGCGGTGTGGAACGCCGACTCCGCACCGGCTAGACCTGTGATACCCGCGACCCGACGCGCGGCGGCGTCCCGGGCGTCCGGTGCGGGGACCTCACCGACATCGTGGTTCGGCGAGATGAGCACCGGACAGAGGTCGCTGGGGGCCCCGCCGAGGATGTCGGTGTAGCGGATGGCCACTGCGAAGAACCCGGCGAAGCCGAACGTCTGATAGCCGCCCAGCGATTCCAACTGTCGGCGCAGACCCTCCGACCGGGTGTCGATGCAGCTGACCAACTGGGTGTGCACCGGGGTGACCTGCTGCGCCGGTGCGGACAGGTCCGCGAGCAACGCATCTCGGTAGTGTCCCTCGAAGGCGTTCTGCCACAACGTCTCCCGTGCCGTGATCGGCAAGGCGGTCAGTACCCGCGCCACCGTCGATACGGCGGCGTCGCCACCCGACTCGATCCCCAGGACCCCCAGGAGGTGGGCGGCACGCTGACGTGCCGACGGGATATCTGCGCGCGTGTGCAGCACGGCACCGGGTGCCGGCCCGGGGCCCAGCAGCAGCGCTTCGTAGGTGAGCCGCATCGCGAGGTAGCCCAGGACATCGATCCCGGCGACACGGCCCGAATTCCACTGAACGTGGGCGGCCCAGCCGGGCATCCGGGTGAGGTGCGCCTGCAGGTAGACGATCCGTTGTTCGTCGTCAACACCGAGCCTGGACAACGCGTTCAGGACGGCGTCGTCGGGCCGCTCGGGGATGCGCCGCAATTCCTTGCGGACCGCCCGGGAAAGGGTGCGGTCGCCGGGGGCCAGAATCCGCCATGCCGGGTAGAAGCCGTTCTCCCGGCCGGGCATCGGCCAGGCGGCGCCGCCGAAGTAAGCCGCGCACCACTTGGAGGTCTGCAAGTCAACCGTCTCGGCGACCACCGGGGCCTCGCGCTCGGAGCGGGTCACGAAGCGCCGCAGCGGCTTCGGGTTGCCGATTCCGTGCAGCATGTCGGCTCTGAGCAGGGCCAGCGGGCTGAATTTTCGGCCGCCGATGAGCAGTTCGGCTTCCGCCGACAGGTTGGGGTAGCGGCCCAGCAGGGCGCGGTCGAGATCCGCATCGGTGATCCGTCCCTGCCGGTATTGCCGCCGGAAGGCCGGTTCACCCAGGGTGCCGGGTGTGCCGTAGAGGTCGCCGGCTCGCCGGATTGCCTGCTCGAAGGGCAGCCCCTCCAGGCCGGCGAGTGGGTTCACCGCGATGAAGGTCTCCAGCGGATAGTGGGTCGGCACCACCCGGGCTGCGAGGGTGACATCGGTCCGCAACTGGGCGCGTCGGGTGTCGAGTTCGGCCTGGATCGTCATGAGCGTGCTCCTGTCAGTAGGACGGGTGAGGCATGGCGCGATGGGATGTGTCCGGCGCTGAGCGCACTGGTGTAGACAGCACGGCGCAGGCGCTCGGCAGCGGGTGCCCGGCGGGCGATGGCCAGGACGCCGAGTCCCACCGCGGCGGCGGCGGTGACGGCCCACACGACCGCTGCGGGCAGTCCGCCGACCGGCAGGGCCGGCGACAGGAACCCGCTGACAGCGCTGATGATCGCGACGTAGCCGACGGCGGCCGGGATCAGAACCGCGGCGCCGACCAGCACATCTGTCCCGGCGGGGCGCCGCCGCAGCCAGCCCCACATGACGGCCGCTCCGGTCACCCAGGCGAAAATCAGCAGCGCGTGTTCGGCGGCGTGGTCACCGGGCCCGAGTGGGACCACGGCCAGTGCTGCGGCCAGTGCTGCGGCGGGCAGGACCACGGCGGCGGCCCCGTTAAGCACCGCCTGGCGGCGGGTCAGCCGATCCGCCGGCGGCAGTGCGCGCTGGCGCCGGTGCCCGGCGATCGCGGAACCCGAGGAGAGAAAGAGGGTGGCCTTGTAGAAGCCGTGTGCCACCAGATGGATTACCGCGGCCGCCCACAGACCGAGACCGCAGGTCAGGATCATGAAGCCCATCTGGGCGCTGGTGGAGTTCGCCAGTGCGCCCTTGATGTCGGGCTTCACCAGCATGATCGCGGCTCCGTAGGCCATGGTGGCGGCTCCGGCGACGATCGTCAGTGCCTGAGCCACCCCGTCGGTGGCCAGTGGTGCAGTCCGGATCAGCAGGATGGCGCCCGCGTTGACCACACCCGCGTGCAGGAGCGCCGAGACCGGGGTCGGAGCGGCAAGAGTGGCGGGCAGCCAGCGGTGGAAGGGAATCTGGGCAGACCGCGACAGTGCCGCCAGGACCACCAGAACACCGAGAAGTGCGGGCGCCTGGCCGACAGGCTCACCGGCCCGCAGGCTGACGGGTCCCCAGGTCGCGGTGGCCGCCGCCACCCCGATCCACAGCGCAAGGTCACCGATCAGGAATGCAATGGCGGTGCGGCGCAGTCCGTCGCGGGCAGCCGGCAGGTGCCAGTAGGTAGCGAGCAGGAGGCACAGGGCTACGCCGGCCAGCGTCCAGCAGACCGCGAGGGTGATCAAGGTGGCCGCGGTCGTCAGGCCGGCAGAGGCTGCGGTCAGTAGGCCCGCTCCCCCGGTGAACCAGGCGGCGCGCGGGTCGCCGGCGAGGTAGCGCACCGCGAAAGCCTGGACGATGCCGCTGACGCCGAAAACCAGCACCAGCAGCACCGCGGCAAGTCGGTCCACGTTGAACTCCGCGCCCAGCAGTGTGGCCGAAACGCTGCCGCCGCGGCCGGAGTCGATGGCCAGTGCCACCGCACCGAGCAAGCCGAGGCACGCCGTCAAGGCTCCGAACTGCGCGAAGCGACGGGGTGCGCGCTGACCGAACAGGAATGCCAGTGCGGCGGCGATAGCCGGTGCGGTCAGCATCGCCACCAGCGGTCCGCTCTCCGTAGTCCACATGCGATGCAGATTACGTGTGTTTGACTACGTGTGTCAAGCTTCGTGAATATGGATTCGCGCGTCGCACTTTGTCCGCGCACCGATCCGCACACCGATCGCGGACCAAAGTAGACTTAAGGTATGAGCCAGTGGACGTTCCTGACCAACCACGCCCACACGCTCGTCTGTATCGCCCGTGACCCCGGATTGCGGTTGCGTGATGTAGCCGAGCGTGTAGGCGTCACCGAACGCGCCGCTCAGCGCATCGTCAGTGACCTGGTCGAGGCCGGCTATCTGGAACGGCACAAGGATGGCCGACGCAACACCTACCGCGTTCGCGCCGACCGTCCACTGCGGCACCCCGTCGAACGCGGGCACGACATCGGTGAGGTTCTCGCGGTTTTCGACGGCGTCCGCGAACTGAACTGACGCTCAGGCGTCGAGCGACAGGTCCACCCGGTATCGCCGCATGCCCTCGATCTTCTCGCTCAGCGAAGCATTCGGTCCTGAGTAGAACATCCACGGCATGGTCAGTACCGCGGTGATGCCGGCGTTGGCGGCCCGTTCGAAGTGTTCGGGCAGGTACGCGTCGATCAGCGGCGTGATGACGGTGAATTCGTCCATCCCCAAACCTTTCTCGGACCGCAGTTCCCGGATCCGGCCGATGGACGCAATGGCCTGATCCAGTCCGATCAGGTCGCCGATCCAGCCGTCGTTGCGTGCCGCGCGGCGAAGGGCCACATCGGACAGGCCGCCGGAGTAGATCGGTATCGGAGGGGGCGTGGGCGTCATCTCCAAGCGCGGAGTCCGGTAGAAGTCGCCCTCGAACTCACTCCACCCCGGGCGCCAGAGCTCTTTGAACAACTCGAGCATCTCGTCGGTGCGCTTGCCGCGTTTGGCGAACGTCTGGCCGAGCAGGTCGAACTCCTCCTCGCACCAGCCGACGCCAATGCCGAGTTCGACCCGGCCACCGGACAGCACCGCCGCCGTACCGATCGCCTTGGCCGCCGAATAGGGGTCCCGCATCGCCGGGATATAGACGGTGGTTACGAACTTCAGTCGCGTGGTGACCTGGGACAGCGCCCCCACCAGCACCCATGGATCAAGCCAGTCGGTGAACGGCTGCCAGCGCCGCTGACCGTCCGGCGTGTACGGGTAGGGGGTGGCCAGGTTCTCGAGGTTCACGACGTGATCAGGGATCGCAATGCCCTCGTAGCCGAGTTCGTCGGCCGCCCGTGCAATCTCGACGACTTCATCGGCCTTGAGGAAGGCACTGCTGACATAGAACTTCATTGGCGCGCCCACGCCGGTGTGATGAACACTCCTTGCGCCTCCACTGTCGGTCCCTCGGCATCACTGATGAAGCCGCGGGCGTAGGTCTTATGGTTCTCGAACCGCTCCACGAAAGCCTCCGCCCGCAACGGACCCAGCGGTGTGCCGCGCAGATATCTGACGGTGAAGGTGCCGGTGAATCTCGGTTTGGTCAAACCGCCACTGGCCGCCTCCCCCAGCAGGTGGTCGAGCACCAACGCCGAGATACCGCCGTGGGCCAGTCCGGGTGGCCCCTCATAGGCCGCACCGAGGGTGAACTCACTCCAACAACGGCCGTCGGACTCGTGGTGGATGACCATCGGGGGCGCCACCGGATTTCGTTGCCCGGCAGCAGGATTTGTGAACAGCAACGGCCTTCCGGTGTCGGCGTGCCGCAGCGCATGGCAGCCGTCGGAGTTGAGCGGCTTGAGGCTCTCGGTGACGGCATTGACCGCTTCGGTCGCCGCCCGGATGGCATCCTGGTCCGCCCCGGTTCGGACGGTCGCATCGATCAGCCCGCGCACCGCCCCGGCCAGCGGCCCGTACAGGTTCTGCAGCCGGTCGAATTCCTCGGCGCTGATGAACTGCGCTTCCCACTGCTGCTCCGGCATCCCTCAGCTCCCGAAGACCTTGCCGACAACGGCTTTCGCGCGGCGCGTGACCCGCAGATAATTGTCCAGAAACGCCCCACCGTCACCGTCTGGCCACCCGGCGGCGGCGGCGACGGCGTTGAGTTGGCGGCCCGGTCCGGGCAGTTGATCGGTCGGCCGGCCCCGCACCAGCACCAGGGCGTTGCGGGCCCGGGTTGCGGTGAGCCATGCCTCCCGCAACTGCGCGATGTCAGCCTCGGCGATCAGCCCCGCCGCCTCGACCGCGTCCAGCGCTTCCAACGTGGAGGTCGTGTGCAGGGCGGGCACCTCGTGGCCGTGGCGAAGCTGCAACAGCTGGACGGTCCACTCGACATCGGCCAGGCCGCCGCGACCCAGTTTGGTGTGCGTGTTGGGGTCGGCACCGCGCGGCAGACGCTCGGCATCGACCCGCGCCTTGATCCGGCGGATCTCACGGACCGCCTCTGGTGAGACCCCTCCTTCCGGATAGCGGGTCTGGTCGGCGAGGGCCACGAAACGGGCGCCCAGATCGGGATCGCCTGCCACCGGCTGTGCTCGCAGCAGCGCCTGCACCTCCCACGGCTGGGCCCATTGGCCGTAGTAGGCGGCGTAGGAGCCCAACGTTCGGACCAGCGGGCCGCTGCGGCCCTCCGGCCGCAAGTTGGCGTCGACTTCCAGCGGCGGGTCATCGCTGGGCGACCCGAGCAGCGTCCGCAACTGCTCGGCGATGGTCACCGACCATTTCACCGCCCGGGTCTCGTCCACACCCGGGGAGGGTTCGCAGACGAACATCACGTCGGCATCCGACCCGTAGCCCAGTTCCCCGCCACCGAGTCGGCCCATCCCGATCACGGCGATGGCCGCTGGGGCCAGGCCATCCGGCGGGGTGTGCCCCCTGATGACCGCATCCAGCGCACACTGCAGCACTGCGACCCAGACCGATGTCAGCGCTGTACAGACGCGCCCGACGTCGAGCATGCCGAGCAGGTCCGCGGAGGCGACCCGAGCGAGTTC
>CAZRFC010000083.1:0-13070 GCA_964598975.1 uncultured Mycobacterium sp.
CATCATCCGGGTACATCAGTTCGACAAGGTGGAGGCATTCGTCTACTGCCGGCCCGACGAGGCAGAGGACGAGCACCAGCGCCTGCTGGCCTGGCAACGCCGCATGCTGGAGCTCATCGAGGTGCCCTACCGCGTGATCGACGTCGCCGCAGGTGATCTCGGCTCCTCGGCGGCGCGGAAGTTCGACTGCGAAGCGTGGGTGCCCACCCAGCAGGCGTACCGCGAGCTCACCTCGACGTCGAACTGCACCACTTTCCAGGCGCGTCGGTTGGCCACCCGCTACCGCGACGAGACCGGCAAGCCGCAGATCGCCGCCACCCTCAACGGGACGTTGGCGACGACGCGGTGGATCGTCGCGATTCTGGAGAACCATCAGCAGTCCGATGGCAGCGTCCGGGTTCCGGCCGCGCTGGCGCCGTACGTCGGGAGGGAGGTGCTGACACCGTGATCGAGATCGAACTCGACGAGATGACGGACTGGTTCGGCTTCGGGGTGGCCGGTAACTTCGCCGGGCATCTCGAACAAGCCGGGGAGGCAATCGATTTCACTAACGTGGCCAGCACTGGCAATGCGCCCAAAGGCATCTTCCCGTGGTACGTGCCCGGCCACGACAGCTTCCTGGGCGAATTCCCGCTTTCGCATGACGCCCTGATCGTTCCCGCCGTCACCGAGGATGGGGGTCCACTCAACCTGCAGATCGAGCCCGAGGTCGGACTGGCCTGCGAGATCGTCTGGAGCGGGGACACGGTCGTGACCCTGCGCCCGTTCGCGCTCGGCGCGTTCAACGACTGCTCGATCCGGCGGCCCGGTGCACCCAAGATCAGCTACAAAAAGAACTGGGGCCCGGGGTCCAAAGGTGTTGCGCGGGAGTTCTTCGACGCGCACGACCTCACTCCGGACGGGCCCACCGCCACTTTGCGTCTGCTGTGCCATCTACGCACCGCCGACGGTAAGCATCACGAGTACGGCGTGGACAGCCCACTGCTGGGCTACTCCTACTACGGCGAGGTTCTGCTGGACTGGATCGTGGAGCGACTGGCCAACCAGAAGGGATCGGCGGACACCCCGTTGGAAGATGTGGGCGCCTTGATGGTGGCGGCCGGCCATCCCGGGCACGTTCTGATCGGTATCGGCGCCACCCGCTATACCAGCTACGGCGAAAGCACCTATCTGAAACCCGGCGACGAGGGCATCGTCCGGGTTTATGACACCGCGGGAGAAGAGTTCTCCGAACTGCGTCAGCTCGTCTGGGAGCCCTGAGGCCCGGCGGTTCCCAACAGTTCCTCGAAAATCGCGACGAACTCGTCGGGATGCTCCGGGGTGAACGCGGGGCTGGGCCAGGTCCCGGGGACATCGAGGGTGATCAGCGTGGATCGAAGCGGCCGTTGCACATCCAGCGGGAGCCAACGACGCAGGTCCGAACTCCCCCAGATGCGGAAACGCTGAATCAGCAGGCCCAGGGGCTCGGCCCGGTAGCCCTTGATCGCCCGCAGCGGAATGACTTTTGCGGTGCCGGAGGGGAAGTGATAGCGCCGCAGCGTCAACGCGCGCCGGTCGAGTTGGACCTGCCCGTCGTCGTAGTACTGCCGCGGCAGCCGGGTCACAGCTTCGAGCAGCGCAGCGGATGGCCCTTGCTGGTCTTGCACTTCCCGCTCTTGAGGTCCCACTCCCAACCGTGCAGGTTGCAGGTGAGGGTGTCACCCTCCACCACACCGAACTTCGACAGGTCGGCTTTGAGATGCGGGCAGCGCCGTTGAACCTCCCAGCCGTCCAGGGTGATGGTGGAAGTGTCGTCGTGCGCCTCGGCGAACCAGCCGTCCGCGTAGGCGATCCGTTCGTCGGTGAGGCACTTGAAGAAGGTGTAGAGGTACTCGTTGTAACCGCCGACCCGCCAGGCCTTGAAGCGGGTGGACAGGAAGATCGTGTTCACCCAGTCGGGTTCGTCGTCCCGCAACACGGTGCGCACCAATTCGGGTGCGATCTCGAAGCCATACCGGAACTTCTCGTCCGCAATCGGCTCGCGCACAGTGCGTTTCGGGAAGTCCAGCACCACCGTCTCCGGACCCATTTTGAGTTCGACGGGGTAGCCGATGCCGTCGCAGATCTGGTCGCTCTGCAGCATGATCGGCTCGAACCGAGCGCGCAACGGCTCCAGGAGCGGTTCGCCCACCGCCGGCGCCCAGGCCGCCTTCTCGGCGGCGAGCACTGGAGCCATCCGCTCCGCGTACTCAGCGATGTAGTCCGCCTTTCCGGTGGTGAAAATCGCCTCGACCTCGTCGTCGGAAATCGGGTGGCTCAGTGAAATCAGCTGCGAGCCTTGGAAATCCGCCACCGAGCCGGGGAGCATCAGCAGGCCGCCATGGTGGCCGTTGCGACGCATCTGATCGAGGAAGACCATCTGGTCGGGGAAGATGTTGCCCGGATCGCCGTGGTCGTCATTGAGGAAACGCAACTCGGGGTCCAAGAAGCACGGGGGACCGGCGGACGGGATCACCCAGGTGGCGCCGACGTCGGCGATGTACTGCCGGCAGCGGTCCATGCCGCGCTGGCGTTTCTGGGTGGCGAAGGCCTCCTTCGCGCGCTGCGGCATGTCGTAGACCATCGGGTACCAGATCGCCCCGGAGTACTGCGGCATGTGCACGTCGATCTGGTCGAACTCGGCAAGCATGTCCACGCCCAGTGGCCGTGAGTCGTTCATGTTGAACACCGTGGTGGTCCCGTCGGAGATGACGATTCCGGAGTCCCCGATCGGACCGTCGGCCGGCGCCCGCAGGGCCACGATCATCACGTCCAGGTCGCCCTTGGGCCCGCTCACCCGATGCTTGACCGAATCTTCGGTCTCGAAGAACCGATGGAAACCGAGCGCCTCGAGTTCGCGCTTGAGGTCGGGCACCGGAAAGTCCGGCAGCAGCACCACCGCATCCTTGTTGACGTGGTCGTTCAGCAGCTTGGGGTCGAAGTGATCCTTGTGCAGGTGGGAGATGTACAGATAGTCGCAGTCGCCCAGAGTGGCCCAGTCCAGGCCGCTGTTGTCGGGAAAGACGAACCATGACCCGAAGTAGGCGGGGTTGAGCCACGGGTCGCACAGGACGCTGCCCGCCTGGGTATCGATCCGGAACCCCGCGTGCCCGATGCTGGTGACCTGCATGAATCCCCTTTCCGAGAGTGACGCAGACGCCCATGAGCTTAACCGCCTGCCGGTAGGGTGGATCGGGTGGAACCGGCATACGAGACAGTCATCGCGGGAGTCCGACTGCTCTGGCGTGCGGGGGGCCTGAAGTTCACCATCACCGGGATGGAGCACCTGCCCTCCACCGGAGGTGCGGTGGTGGCCATCAACCACACCGGCTACCTCGACTTCACCTTCGCGGGCCTGCCGTTCTACCGCCACAAGCCGCGCCGCATGGTGCGTTTCATGGCCAAGCAGGAGGTGTTCGACCACAAGGTGACCGGGCCGGTAATGCGCAAACTGCGGCACATTCCGGTTGACCGGAGCAGCGGCGCGGCCTCGTTCGATGCCGCGGTGCAGGCCCTGAAGGCCGGCGAACTCGTCGGGGTGTACCCGGAGGCGACCATCAGCCGCAGCTTCGAACTCAAGGAGTTCAAGTCCGGCGCGGCCCGGATGGCCATCGCCGCCGACGTGCCGATCATCCCGCACATCGTCTGGGGCGCCCAGCGCATCTGGACCAAGGACCACCCGAAGAAGTTGTGGCGCTCCAAGGCGCCGATCTTCATCGCCGTCGGCGAGCCCATAGCGCCGACGCTGCCTCCGACCGAGTTGACCGCCTTGCTGCGCGCCCGCATGCAGGATCTGCTCGAGCGGGTGCAGGACGCCTACGGCCCTTACCCGGCCGGCGAGTTCTGGGTTCCGCACCGACTCGGGGGCGGGGCACCGACACCTGCGCACGCCGCCGAACTGGAGTCCGCCGAACTCGCCGCCCGGGCCGCCAAGCGCCAGAAGGAACTCGGCCAATAGATGGAACCGGTCTACCGCGGCATCGAGATCTCGGCGGCTATGGCCGCCCGGGCGCTCGGAATCAAGATCACCTACCAGGGCTTGCAGAACATCCCTGAAAGCGGTGGTGCCGTGATCGTGATGAACCACATCAGCTACCTGGACTACCTGCCCGCCGGGCTGGCCAGCAGACAACGGCGTCGACGCATCCGCTACATGCTCAAGGCGGAGGCGCTGGAATCCGGGATCGTCGACTGGATCATCCGGCACACCGACTGTATCCCCGTGGACCGCTCCGCCGGAGCGGGCGCCTACGCCGAAGCCGTGCGCCGATTGCGGGCCGGCCAATTGGTCGGGGTTTTTCCGGAAGCCACCATCAGTCGGAGCTTCGAACTGAAAGAGTTCAAGTCCGGCGCAGTGCGGATGGCACTGGAGGCGCAGGTGCCGCTCATCCCGCTCATCCTCTGGGGCCCGCAGCGGATGTGGACCAAGGACCACCCGAAGACTCTGGGCCGCAAGAAGATTCCTTGGACGATCAGCGCCGGCGAGCCGATTCCGCCGTCCGGAACGGTGACCGAACTCGATGCCGCGTTGCGTGCGTCGATGACCGAGATCCTGCACGAGGTCCAGGAGCAGTACCCGCATCCGGCCGGGGCATGGTGGGTTCCGCGGCGGCTCGGCGGCGGTGCCCCCACCCCTGCCGAGGCCTCTCGACTCGACCAGGAGGAACTGGCTGAGCGCGCCCGGCGGCGGGCCGAGTCGGCCTGATGCTGCCCGCACTGATCGCCAGTGACGTCGACGGCACCCTGCTGGGCGCCGACGAGAGACTCTCCCCCCGGACCAGGGATGCGGTCGCGGCCGCCATTGCCGGCGGCGCCCACTTCGTCCTGGCCACCGGTCGCCCGCCCCGGTGGATACCGCCAGTGGCCGAGGCGCTCGGATTCGGACCCATGGCGGTCTGTGCCAACGGTGCGGTGATCTACGACGCGGCCACCGACCGGGTGATCTCGGCGCGCACGCTGTCGGTGGACGCACTGGCTGAACTGGCCGAGATCGCAGCCAGGGTGGTGCCCGGCGCCGGCCTGGCAGCCGAGCGCATCGGCCGCACCGCACACGACAGCGCCACGCCGCAGTTCGTCAGCGCCCCGGGTTACGAGCACGCCTGGCTCAACCCCGATAACACCGAGGTATCCCAGCAGGATCTGTTGAGCGCACCAGCGGTAAAACTACTGGTCCGCAAGCCCGGAATGCCGTCCGCGGAACTGGCCGCAGCGCTGAACCGGCATGTCGGGGTGCTCGGGGACATCACCTACTCCACCAACGACGGATTGGTGGAGATCAGTGCGATCGGGATCAGCAAGGCTGTCGGCGTCGAGGAGGTGGCGCGGCCGTTGGAGATCAGGGCCGAGGACGTGGTGGCCTTCGGCGACATGCCCAACGATGTGCCGATGCTGCTCTGGGCCGGACACGGGGTGGCGATGGGTAACGCACACCCGGATGCGATCGCCGCGGCCAACGAGGTGACGGCCCCCAACGACGACGACGGGCTGGCGAGGGTCCTCGAGCGCTGGTGGCTGTAGCGGGACGCGCCCCCCTTGCGCATACCCTCGGGGGTATGTAACGTGATCCTCAGAGATACCCCCCGAGGTATAGATAGGAGTCCGGTCCATGTTGGCTGACGAAACCAAAGAAGCCGAGATCTTGAACCGGCTACGCCGGGCGCAGGGGCAACTCGCCGGCGTCATCGCCATGGTGGAGCAGGGCCGCGAATGCAAGGACATCGTGATCCAACTCGCCGCGGTGTCTAAAGCCCTGGACCGCGCCGGTTTCAAGATCGTGGCCTGCGGCCTGCGTGAGTGCGCCGCGGGCGACGAGGGGGAACTGGAAAAGCTCTTTCTCACCCTCGCGTGATCATCCCGTCCGATACAGAATAGAAATCGAGGAGAAGCATCATGTTGTTCAACCAGTACTACCTGGACTGTCTGTCGCATGCGTCGTACCTGATCGGTGACGAGACCTCCAAGCGGGCGGTCGTGATCGATCCGCAACGCGACGTCAGTGAGTACATCGCCGACGCCGAAGCTGCCGGGATGACCATCGAGTTGGTCATCGAAACCCATTTCCACGCCGACTTCCTCTCCGGCCACCTGGAATTGGCCGAGGCCACGGGCGCGAAGATCGTCTACTCCTCGGTCGCCAAGCCGGAGTACGACTTCATGGCGGTCGAGGACGGGCAGCGCTACTCCCTCGGCGATGTCCAGTTGGAGTTCCGCCACACCCCCGGTCACACTCCCGAATCGATGAGCATCGTGGTCTACGAGCACGCCGAGGACACCGTCCCGTACGGCGTGATGACCGGGGACACCCTGTTCATCGGCGATGTCGGCCGCCCGGATCTGCTGGGATCGATCGGATTCACCAAGGAGGAGTTGGCCGACAAGCTCTACGACTCGCTGCACAACAAGTTGATGACGCTGCCGGACACCACCAAGGTCTATCCCGCCCACGGGGCAGGTTCGGCCTGCGGCAAGAACCTGTCGACCGAATTGTGGTCGACGATGGGCGAGCAGCGTAAGACCAATTACGCGCTGCGGGCCTCGAGCAAGGAGAAGTTCGTCGAACTGGTGACCGAGGGTCAGCCCCCGGCGCCGGGCTACTTCGTCTACAACGCGATCCTCAACCGCAAGGGCCGCGAACTGCTCGATGAGGCCGAGATGCCCGCGGCCATGTCCTACGACGAGGTCCGCGAGGCGATCAAGGCCGGCGCAATTCTGGTCGACGGCCGGGATCCCGAGGAGTTCGCCCTCGGCCACCTCAAGGGCGCCGTCAACATCGGGCTTGAAGGCCGCTACGCGGAGTTCGCCGGCTCGGTGGTCAAGCCTGAGGACGAGATCATCCTGATGACCGATTCCGACCGCGAGTTGGAGGGCAAGAACCGGCTGGGCCGGATCGGCTTCGACCGGGTGATCGGCTACCTCAAGGACCCCTTCGTGGTGATGTTCGAGAATCAGCGCGATGTCGAGGTCGCTTCGCGCCTCACGACCAATGCACTCGGTGAGCGCATCGCCGATGTGCCGGAGTTGCAGCTGGTCGACGTCCGCAATCCCGGTGAGACCGAGGCCGGCATGATCGCTGACGCGGTCAATATCCCGGTCGGCCAGCTGCCGGATCGGATCGGCGAATTGGACCCGCGCAAGCCGACCGTGGTCTACTGCGCCGGCGGCTACCGCTCTTCGATGGCGGCGAGCCTGCTGCGCAAGCACGGTTTCGGCGACGTCAGTGACCTCCTCGGCGGTTACAACGCCTGGGACGAAGCCACACAGAACGCCTGATCAGCAGAGGGAACGAAAATGGGTACCACCGCAAAGCACAAATTCCTCATCATCGGCGGCGGCACGGCCGGCATCACGGTGGCCGCACGGCTGCTGCGCAAGGGCCATACCGACGTCGCGGTGATGGAGCCGTCGGATAAGCACTACTACCAACCGATGTGGACGCTGGTGGGCGGCGGCCAGGCCAAGGCGTCGTCCACCGAGCGGGCCGAGGCCTCGGTCATGCCGAAGAAGGCCACCTGGATCCGCAAGGCGGCCAGTGAGATCGACCCCGAGTCCAACACGGTGAGCTGCGAGGACGGCTCGACCTACGGCTACGACGTGCTGGTGGTGTGCCCGGGTATTCAGCTCGACTGGAACAAGACCGAAGGCCTGGAAGATGCGCTGGGCCGCAACGGGGTGTCGTCGAACTACCGGTTCGATCTGGCGCCGCGGACGTGGGACTTCATCCGCGGAACCCGTTCCGGCTCCGCGGTTTTCATGATGCCGTCCGGTCCGATGAAGTGCGCCGGTGCCCCACAGAAGATCGCCTACCTGGCCAGCGACTACTGGCGCAAGCAGGGTGTGCTGAAGAACATCGACGTGCACCTGGTGGTGCCGACCCCGCGGATCTTCGGGATCCCGGCGATCGCGGACAACCTCGACAAGGTGATCGCCGGCTACGGCATTCATCTGCACACGGCTTCGGAGATCACCGCGATCGACGCCGACTCCCGCAAGGTGACGGTCAGCGCGGTTGCCGAGGGGGGCACCGACACCACGCTCTCCTTCGACATGCTGCACACGGTGCCGCGCCAGTCCGCACCGGATTGGATCAAGGCCAGTCGGCTGTCGACCGGTGAGCCGACCGGATACGTCGAGGTGGACAAGTTCACCATGCAGCACGTCCGCTACCCGAATGTCTTCGCGTTGGGTGACGCCGGATCGTCACCGAACTCAAAGACCGGCGCTGCGATCCGCAAGCAGGCGCCCGTCGTGGTGGAGAACATCGAGTCCCACTTGAACGGCCGTCCACTGACGGCGCGCTACGACGGCTACGCGTCCTGCCCGATCGTGACGTCCAGTCACGACATGCTGCTGGCGGAGTTCGACTACGACTTCAACCTGAAGCCGTCATTCCCCGGCCTGGATCCGACCAAGCCGCACCGGGCCTACTGGTATCTGAAGAAGTACGGACTGCCCGTCATGTACTGGGACCTGATGCTGAAGGGCCTGGCCTAGCCGCCTGGGTCAGGCGTCGAGATCCTTTTCGACCAGCTCGGCAATGGCGTCGACCACTGCGGGATCGTCGGACTCAACCGTGACCGAGGAACCGTTGCCGGCGCCCAGGGTCATGATCATCAGCGCGGAACCGGCGTCCACCGGGTCCCCGCCGTCCAGGGCGATGGTCACCGGAACGCCGGCGTTGACCACCGCCTCGGAGATGATCGCCGCGGGCCGTGCGTGCAGTCCGACCGCCGAACCGACGATGACGGTCTTGCTAGCCATGAGAGCTCCTTCTCGGTGATGTCTCGATCGTCATGATTCTGCTCGACCGTCATGATTTTTGCGGGAAATCTCACGCCGCGACGGCGGTTTCAGCCGTAGGGCGAACTCCGGTGAACTGCTTGGCCGCAATAACCGCCAGTGCGCCCACCACCGTGCCGGCCGCCAGCGCCACCAGGAACCAGGCCAACTTGCCGATGGCGAAGAATACGAAGATGCCGCCGTGTGGCGCTTTGAGCGTCACATCGAAGGCCATGATCAGCGCGCCGGTGACGGCACCGCCGGCCATCATCGAGGGGATCACCCGGAACGGGTCGGCCGCCGCGAACGGAATCGCGCCCTCGGAGATGAACGAGGCGCCCAGCAGCCAGGCCGCCCGGCCGTTCTCCCGTTCGGGTTCGCTGAACAGCCGCGGTCGCAGCGTGGTGGCCAGTGCCATCGCCAACGGCGGCACCATGCCCGCGGCCATCACGGCCGCCATGATCTGCAGCGATCGCGGCTCGGAGATGGTCAGCCCGGCGGTGGCGAACGCATAGGCGGCCTTGTTGACCGGCCCGCCGAGGTCGAAGCACATCATCAGGCCCAGAATGACCCCCAGGATGATTACCGAACTGCCGCCGAGGCCGTTGAGCCAGTTGGTCAGGCCGGAGGTGATGGCGGCCAGCGGCCGTCCCAGGAGCAGGAACATCAGCAGGCCGACGATGAGCGACGCCAGCAATGGGATGACCACCACCGGCATCAGCCCGCGGAACCACTGCGGCACCTTCCACCGGCTGATCCACAGCGCGGCGAAGCCGGCGATCAGGCCGCCGACGATACCGCCGATGAAACCTGCTCCGACCATGCCCGCCACCGCGCCGGCGGTGAAACCCGGCGCCAGGCCGGGTCGGTCGGCGATCGCGAAGGCGATATAACCGGCCAGGGCCGGGACCAGGAACCCGAAGGCCAGACCACCGAGGGTGAACAGCACCGCGCCGAGGTATTGCAGCAGGCCGCCACTGGGCAGGTCGGTCAGCGAATTGCCGGTGGCGATGATGTGGGCCAGCGAATCGGTTTCGCCCTCCGGTGTGTTGGCGATGTCATAGCCGGCCAACAGGAAGCCCAGCGCGATCAGCAGGCCGCCGGCGGCGACGAACGGGATCATGTAGCTCACGCCGGTGAGCAGGATCTGCCGAATCCGGGTTCCCCAGCCCAGCCCGCCGGCGGCCGCAGGAGTGGCTGCCGCGGTCTCCCCGGAACCCTCGACCCGGGGCGCGTCCGGATTCTCCGCCGCCGCGACCGCCTCGGCGATCATCGTGTCGGGTTCGTTGATTGCCCGCTTGACCCCGGAGGCGATCACCGGTTTCCCGGCGAACCGCTGCCGGTCCTTGACCCCGACATCGGTGGCGAAGATGACGGCGTCGGCGTTGCGGATCGTGTCTGCGCTCAGGGGTGTGCTGCCGGAGGAACCCTGGGTCTCGACGGTCAGGTGAACCCCGGCCCGTTCGGCGGCCATCTTCAGTGCGTCAGCGGCCATGTAGGTGTGCGCGATACCGGTCGGGCAGGCGGTGATCGCCACCACCGACCGGGTTGCCGAACTGGCAGGGGCGACGACGGCCGCGGAGGGGGCCGCCGGCGCGACGACGCCGTCGACCAGTGCCACCACGTCGGCGGCGGTGGGTGCCTCGCGCAGTGATTGCACGAAGTCGGGTCGCACGAGTGCCCGCGCCAGGCTGGACAACAGTTTCATGTGTTCGGCGCCGGCGCCTTCCGGTGCGGCGATGAGGAATACCAGGTCTGCCGGGCCGTCCTGGGCGCCGAAGTCGACTGGCGGCCGTAGCCGGGCGAAGGCGATCGAAGGTTCGCGCACGGCCGCCGACCTGCAGTGCGGAATCGCGATGCCGCCCGGTAGTCCGGTCGCCGACTGGGTCTCTCTGGCCAGCGCCGCCTGCAGCAACGCTGCACCGTCGTCGGCCCGGCCGGCATCCGCCACCAGGGTGCCCAACCGACCGATGACGGCCTCCTTGGTGGAGCCGCCGTCGGCGTCGAGTAGTACCAGTTCGGTACCGATGATCGGAGTTGTCGACGGGTTCTTGCTCATTGGGCACCTTCGGTTCGGGAATCCTTGCTGGCCGACGTGACGGTCACGTCGTCGAGATTGAGTTGGGCCGGCGTCGGCATCGCCGATCCCGGCAACGCGGCCGCACCGCTGCCGTAGGCGACTGCCATCCGTAGCCGGTCCGGGGCGCTGGCCCCTTCCACATCCGCACGCACGTACCCGGCCAATGACGAGTCGCCGGCACCGACGGTGCTGCGCGGGGTGATCGGCGGCGGGGTCGCCAGCCAGGCGCCGTCGGCAGTGACCAGCAGCGCACCGGCGGAACCGAGGGTCGCCAGCACCGTGCCGACGCCACGGTCGATCAGTCGACGGGCCGCCCGCGCCACCGGTTCGGAGTCACCGCGGGACACCGCCGCCTCCAGGGATTGCGCCGCGACACCGGACAGTCCGGCCAGTTCTTCGGCGTTGGGCTTGATCAGGTCGGGTGCCGCGCGGTCCAGACCCGCGGCCAGCGCAGCCAGCGGTGCGTCGGAAGTGTCCACCGCGACCTTGCAGCCGTGCGCCTTGAGAGCTGCGGTCATGTCGGAATACCAGTGGTCCGGCAGGCCCGGGGGCAGCGATCCGGACAGCACCACCCAGTGATCGGCTCGGGCCCGCTGCATGACGGCCCACGCCAGTGCCTCGGCCTCGGCCTGGTCCAGTCCGTTCCCGGGCTCGTTGATCTTCGTCGTCGTGCCGTCCGGCTCGGTGACGGTCAGGTTCGTGCGAACCGATCCGGCAACCGGAACGGCGTCGAATTCGACGCCCTGTGACCGCAGACCGCCGAGGATCGGATCGTGGTGGCCGGCTGGGAGGACTGCGACGACGTCGAGTCCGGCCAGGGTCAGCGCGCGTGCCACATTCACCCCCTTGCCGCCAGGTTCGGAGGCCACCGACGTCACCCGGTGCACCGCGCCGCGAACCAGCTCGCCGGGCAGGGTGACGGTGCGGTCGATGCTCGGATTGGGTGTGACGGTGATGATCATGCGACAACCACTTCCAGGCCTTGCGCGGTCAGCTCCGCCCGGTCGGCGGAGCTGATCTCGGGATCTGTAATCAGCACGTCCAGCGATGAGATCGAGGCGAAGCTGACGAACTCCTCCCGGCCGATCTTCGATGAATCAGCAACCAGCACAACGAAATTGGCGCTGTCCACCATGGCGCGTTTGACGGCAGCCTCGTCGGGATCCGGAGTTGACGCCCCGTGCCGGACGGACAGGCCGTTGGTCCCGATGAAGGCGACGTCGACGCGCAGCGCCGCCAGGACGCCGACCGTCTGGTCCCCGACGCAGGCCTGTGTCAGGCCCCGTACCCGGCCGCCCAGCATCTGTAGGGAAACCGAACTCACTCCGGCGAGCAGTGCGGCGATCGGGATCGAGTTCGTCACGGCCAGCAATTCCCGGTCCTGGGGCAGCAGGGAGGCCAGTTTCGCCGTGGTGGTCCCGGCGTCGAACAGCACGGTGGAACCGGCCTGAGGGAGGAACTCCGCGGCGGCGCGGGCGATCGCCCGCTTGTGCTCGGCCCGGGTGGTCTCGCGCTGATCGACACTGGTCTCGACGAGATGCAGTGCGCGGGTCGGCACCGCCCCGCCGTGCACCCGGCGTAGCAGTCCGGCGCGGTCCAGGACTGCCAGGTCACGCCGCACCGTCTCGGTGGTGACCTCGAACGTCTGGGCCAGTTCGGCAACAGAGGCGCGCCCGCGGGAGATCACCTGAGCGGCGATCGCCTGTTGGCGTTCCTCCGGGTACATGCGGCCCCCACATAAGCTGAGGGCGATGTTGTTCTGCGCCCACTTGTGTTGATATGTGTTGTTTTACCGCCGCTCCTGTGTGATTGTCAACTCCCGCGCGGCTATCCAGTGCTGTAATCCACTGCATGAGCTCTTCAGACTCGACTGCGAACGCAACCGTCTTGCAGGGCGTCCCAGTGGTCCCCGGGGTCCGGTTCGCGCCGGTCATCCGCGCCAATCGGCTGCCGGCCCTCGATGAACTCGCACCGGCGGGTGCGATTCCGGACGCCGACCGCGCTGCAGAGGTCGCACGCTTCGATGCCGCCGCGGCCGCGGTGGCGGACCGTCTGCGTGAGCGCGCCGCGGCCGCCTCCGGGCCGGCCGCCGAGGTGCTCACGGCCACCGCCCAACTCGCCCAGGACCGGGCCTGGCTCGGGTCGGCCCAGAACGCCATCAAAGCCGGTAAGCCGGCGATCAGGGCGACCGCCGACG
>CAZRFC010000084.1:0-13060 GCA_964598975.1 uncultured Mycobacterium sp.
CGCGCACGGACGAAACTCCAACATGTAGTTAGCCAAAAATGAGACGGACCACTAGAGCGGCCATTCGCATGTATCGGAAGACGGCTTCGGCGCGGTTGGATGCTTTGAGCTTCCGCAGAACGTTCTTGACATGTGTTTTCACGGTGCCCTCGGCGATCACCAGGTGGGTGGCGATTTCGCTGTTGCTGTTGCCGTGTGTCATGAGTGAGAGGACCTCGATCTCTCGGCGTGACAGCAGTGATTCGATGCGCGTGTTGGCCGCCAGTGATGCCGCGACAGGCGGTGGCGCCTGATCGGCGCCCGGATCCAGGGACCGGCCGAAGCTGGTTTGAGCGGTGCAGAGGGTCTCGGCGGCGGTAGCGACGTCGCGAGCCATTCGCTGAATCTCATTGCGCGCCAGATGCAGTCGCTCAACGAGCGCCGCGCGTCCGAACGCGTAACTGAATCCTTCCGCGAACATCCCGAGCACGGCGAGATCGTCCTGGTCTACGTGGCGGCGACTGTTGTAGCAGTCGGCGTGCAACATGCCGATGACTCGGCCGTCAGCCATGATGGGTGCTGCGACATAGGAACGCGACAGGGATGCGGTTCGTATCGCGGCGTTGGTCAGCGGGTTGTTTTGTACGTCGTCGACGAGGATCGGTGTACGTCGGCGCACCATTCCACTTTCGACGAGCATGTGGTCGATGCGCATCGGGTGGCCAAGGCCTGCCTGAGCGATCTTTTGCGCCCATTCCGGATCCGCCTGGACGTAGACACGTTTCACCGTCCACGTCGACTCCTCGATACTGGAGATGATGACCCGGTCAAAACCACACCGACAGAGGGCGGCGGGTGCCCGATCGAGAATTTGCTCGATTGTTTTGACGCCTTGTAGGCGCGCAAGGGCGTTTCGGACGGCCTCGTAGCGCTTGTGTGTTTGTCTGACGCGAGCCTGACAGACCCCGACCTGCAGTGCGGTGACATCGGTCAGCAACTCGGTGAGCCGCGCCAGGGTTGGGGCGAGGACTGTGACGTTGGTTGACCCGGTGAGTTCGACAAGGCGTTGATGGGCTTCGTCGAGGGCGGATTCGATGGTGGCGAAGCCGAAGTCGTCGATCGTGGTGTCCTGGTCGGCACCGGTTAGGGCGGCGACGCTATGCAGTGCCGTGACGATGCGGTCACGAAATTGGGGGTCGTGTAACGGCTCGCCGACCAGTGACCATTTCGCGCCGTCGGGAGCCCTGAGCGAAGATCCCGCGGGGGGCTTCGAACCCCAGGGCGGGGAAGGAGACCAAGGGGCGTCCTGATCACTGACTGCAAGCGTGGCGGTAGTCACACCTCGACGGTAGGGAGACGTGGGTCACTTGGATATGGAAGCTGATACCGAATCTTGCGCCAGGCACTGGAAGCTGCTTACAGCTTTGCCTTCCTCGTTCTACTGGTCGGGTTGTGCGGCGCTGGCCAGCGCGCCTGCGCTCAGATTGGCGCCGGCCTCGGCCAGTCGTAGCGCCACTTCGAGCTCGAGTCGGCGTTCCGTCAGCTGCCGTCCAAGGAGGTCTTTTGCCTGGTTGACGCGGTAGATCACGGTGTTCTGGTGGATTCCGAGCCGTTCTGCGGTCCGGCCCCAGCTCATGCCCTCTTCGAAGAACGCGATGAGGGTGGAGCGCAGCCGACGGCTGCGCTCGGAGTCTGAACTGAGTTCACCGAGTTCGTGGCTGACGTATTGCCGGGCCCGTGAAAGATCGCGGGTGAGCAGGGCGTTGAGTGCGATGTCGGGATAGCAGACGACCGTGCCCGCCGGGTTGGAGAACACGCCCGTGACGAGTCGGCCGTCGCCGGCCTGGCGGTGGGACTGCACGAATCCTTCGAGTCCATGGCCCAGGTCGCCGACTGCGGCAAGCAGAGGCGGGTCCACCCTCACCGACACCGAAGGGGTGAGGTTCGGGCCGCTGGTCCATGCCCATACGGCGGAGGAGCCGGCCGGAACGACCAGTAGTTCGATCCCTTTCATCTCGTGCGCGATTGCAGCGGCAGCGCGTTTGAGGGCCTGTAGGGGTGGCTTGTCCTGGGCGCGGGGGTCGCTCCAGACGATGATTGCGGCGTGGTGCCGGTCGAGGTCGTATCCCAGGGCCGCGCTGGTGGCGCGCAGGTCCACGGGGCGTCCCGACACGATGGCGACGACGAGTTCGGCGCGCACCGAGTCCGCGCCGCGTGCCCACAGTTCACGTTCGCGCTGGTAGTGGTCGACGAGATCGCCCGATACCTTCTCGCAGTATCCGAAGAGATACTGCGAGGCCGTGTTTGCCAGCTGCCATTTGACTTTTTCCGGCGCCGGCAGGGCGTCGACAGTTTCCCGGAGCGCCGCGTCGCAGATGCCCAACCCGATGACGTAGCAGCGCGGGATCGCCGCGACGCTGATCCCGCGGTGGGCCAGCGTGGTCACCCAGTCGAGGGTTGGTTCCGGTGCTTGCGCCACCGACGGCGACTCCCCGGCCGCGAAGCCGCGTAACACGGCTTGCACATTGCTCAGCGCGGCAGCGACAGTCAGCTGCTCGATCTCGCGGTCCTGCGGATTGTGTAGTTCGGCGACCACCTCGACGGCGCGCAGTCCGATGCGTTCACCCAATGCGGCGACGTCGATCGACGCGATGACTGCGGCGGCTTCCTCAGATGCCATACCCAGGATCTTCGCCTTATCAGTCGAAAACCAGGACCGGTTTGACGACCTCGCCGCGCTGTGAGGCACCGATCGCCTCGTTGATCTGCTCGAACGGGAAGGTGGTGATCAGCCGGTCGAAGGGGAATCTGCCCTCGCGGTACAGCGCGATGAGTTGCGGGACGAAAGTCCTCGGGTCAGCGTCTCCTTCGATCACCCCGGAGAGTCGCCGGCCGAGCAGTAGGTGCCCCTGGTCGATGGTGATGTCGTGCTGGAGGCCGTGGAAACCCACGGTGACGCAGTGACCTGGTGAGCGCAGGATTTCCAGCGCCTGGCGGATGACCGCGCCGGAGCCGACGGCGTCGAGGGAGTAGTCGACGCCATTGGGCACCAAGCCCATCACGTCCCATACGAGGTCGCTGGTCTCCGTCGGGTTGAGGCAGTGGGTTGCGCCGAGGCTGCGGGCCATGTCCAGGCGGTCAGGGTTGTGGTCGATGGCGATGATCGGGTCGCAGCCGAGTGCCTTGGCCGCCATGACCGCAGCCATCCCGACCGCCCCGAGACCGAAGACGGCCAGGCTTTCCCCGGAACGTGCGCCGAGCACGTTGATGACGCTGCCGGCGCCGGTCTGCAGTCCGCACCCCAGGGGACCCAACAGATGCAGCGGGAGGTCCTCGTCGACCTTCACGACATTGCGGCTGTCGGTGATCGCCAGGTTGGCAAATGAGGATTGACCGAACCAGTTGCCGTGGATGTCCTCTTCACCGGCATGCATGGTCACCGTTCCGTCCAACCGTTCGCCGAAATAGTTCAGGGGCGCGAACAGGTCGCAGTAGGCCGGGCTCTTTCGGGTGCAGGTGTCGCATTCGCCGCAGAAGGCGAAACTGAGGACGACATGGTCCCCGGGTTGCACGGTGGTGACCTCGGTTCCCACGGCACGCACTACCCCGGCGCCCTCGTGACCCAGCACCGCTGGTAGCGGCAGCGGAACCATGCCGTCGGCCGCGGAGATGTCGGTGTGGCACACCCCGACGCCGGCGATCTCCACCAGAACCTCATGGCCGGCGAGGGGACTCAGTTTGACGGTTTCCACCGACAGCGGCCGGCCTTCTTCACGCAGGATCGCTGCGGTGGCGGTGGGGCTCATGGGTTACTTGCCGGCGTCCTTCTCCGCGACGAGGTCGCGGTAGAGCGGGAAGAGCGGCTTGGTCAGCGGGACGAGTTTGAGGATCTTGTTGACCGGCCCCTTGGCCTTGACTTGGCCCTTGGCCAGGCCGACGCCGAGGTTGTACTCGCCGCGCCAGAACTTGTCGCCGATGTCGGCGGGCATGAAGAGCTTGACGTCGGCGTCGGGGTTGTCGCCCCCATCGGTGACCTCGATGGCGGGCTGCCGGAGGCGCACGGTCATCGAGGCATCGGGGTCGGTGTAATACACCTGCAGGTCGATGTCGGCACCCATCAGCTTGGGCCCGACTTCGGTGTCGTTGGCGGCGAGGAAGACCCCACCGAGGTACTTGTAGATCTCTTCGGCGTTCGCGTAGTAGGCCATGGGTTTTCCTCTCAGGCGGAGTTGTCGTGGGTGGGGGCAGTGTCAGCGGCCGGATGGCGGGGTCCACGTGACCGGCAGGTCATGGATGCCGTGGATGAAGTTGTTGATCTGGTAGTCCGGCTCCCCGGTGAGCGTGATGTCGGGGATGCGGGTGTAGATCTCGGTGATCGCCGAGCGCAGCATCTGCCGGCCCAGCGCGCTTCCCAGGCAGAAGTGCGGACCGCCCGCGCCGAAGCCGACATGATCGTTGGGGCTGCGCAGAATGTCGAACTTCTCCGGATCCTTGAACGCCTCCGGGTCGCGGTTGGCCGAGCAATACCACATGACGACGTGCTCGCCCTCCTTTATCTCCTTGTCTCCGATGACGACGTCCTGGGTGGCGGTGCGGCGGAAGTGCATCACGGGACTGGCGAAACGCAGAACCTCTTCGGCGGCCATACCGACACGCCCCGGAAGATCTTCGAGCAGCAATGCGCGCTGGTCGGGGTTCTCGGAGAACAACCGTACGGCGTGGGCGATCGAATGCCGGGTGGTGTCATTGGCCGCCGAGCCCAGCAGCGAGAAGAACGACGCGATCTCCCACTCCTCGAGTTTCTGCCCCTCGAACTCGGCGTTGACGATCCAGGTGACGAGGTCGTCCTTGGGGTCCTTGCGGCGGCGTTCGGCCTCTGCCAGCGCTACCTCCTGAATGCGCTCGGCTTCCTCGGCGTGGGTGGTGATCGCGTCTCTGCCCAGCGCCATGCGGGGGTCGTCCCACGCCAGCATTTTTTCGGCGGCGTCCATGAGGATGTGCTGCTCTTCGCTGTCCCGATCGACACCGAAGAAGTGCGCGAAGATCCGTCCCGGCACGTATTTGGCGTAGATATCGGAGAAGTTCCCTTCGCCCTGGTCGATGATCTCGTCGAGGCGGTCGCGGGCGTGCTGGTCGATCCACTCCGTGAGCTTGCGGACGTTACGAGGGCTGAACGCCTGCTCGACGACACCACGGATCTTGCGGTGCTCCTCGCCGTCGAGGACCAGGAACGACGCGGTGGCATTGATGACGACCTCCGGCATGTCCTCCATCAGCACGCCGCGGCCCGAGCAGAACAGTTTTGGTGTGCGTGAGACGTAGCGGCAGTCCTTGTGCGTCGTCACCGACCAGAATCCCGGTGTGCTGTCCTCGGGGGGCAGCAACGTCGACTCGTATGGCCGGTGATAGGCGACGGGGTGTTCCCGACGCAACCGGGCGAAAGCCTTCTCCCGCTGCTCGAAATCCTGCGCCCAGAACGACCGGGCCGACAGATCCAACTCGGGGTCGGTGATGATCGAGGAGTGGTGGAGGGCGACGCTGCTCATGGCAATGACGCTGCCAGCCCCGGCCGTCGTTGACGATCCGCCACAGGAGACAAGTGCATCTCCCGAAGGGGATAGCGGTGCTCACCGCGCGGGGATAGCGCACGCCGCAGTTCAGATGTCCAAGACCAGCTGCGGTGAAAGCGAGCGTGATACACAAATCATCATGCAATCGCCTGCCGCCTTGTCCTCGTCGTCGAGGACGGAATCGCGGTGATCGGGCTGCCCTTCCAGCACCGGTGTCTCGCACGTGCCGCAGATCCCGGACATGCAGGAGGACAGCACGTTAACTCCTCTGGCACGAAGCACTTCCAAGATTGAGTCGCCGGGGCCGATCCCTACGGTGATCCCGGAGCGTTGGCAGACAACCTCGAACGGGTCAGAGTCTGCGTCGGTGGCTGGGGTTGCGTTCGGGTCCGCGGTGAAGCGTTCGGTGTGTAGTGAACCTGGAGGCCAGCCGGCGCAGGCCGCTTCCACCGCCGTCAGCATCTTCTCCGGTCCGCAGCTGTACACCAGAGTTCCAGACCGCGGAATGCCAAGCACCGCATCGAGATCGAGAAGCCCGCACTCGTCCTCCGGCCAGACGGTCACCTTGTCGCCGTAGCTCGTCAGGTGGTCGAGAAACGCCATGGAGGAGCGACGCCTGCCCCCGTAGAGCAGCTGCCAGTCCGCCCCTCGGGCGTCCACAGCCTGGATCATGGCAATGATCGGTGTGATTCCGATCCCGCCGGCAATGAACTGATAATGCTCGGCCGGCAGCAGGGGGAAAAGATTGCGCGGTCCACGCGCCCGCACCACGCTGCCACGGTGCAGTTCGCGGTGGACATGTGTTGATCCACCACGGCTTTCGGGTTGGAGCAGAACCCCGATCTTCCAGTTCCGCCGATCGGCCGGATCGGAGCACAGCGAGTACTGGCGCACCACAGTGTCGGTCAGCACCAGATCGAGATGTGCGCCGGGGGACCAGGGGGGCAACTCGCGGCCGTCAGGATCCGCCAGGGTGAGACCGACGACACCATCGGCGAGTTCCGCACGATCGGTGACGATCAGGTCCACGGTGCGTTCGTCGGCTGCAGAAACGCTCATGTGCTCGAGGGCAGCCTCTTGGTGGGTGGCTCGGAGAGCAGGGCATCGAAGATGTGGCGCTCCAGCTTCTGGGTGAGGTCGACATGTACGTGTTTGGTCTCGGTGTACTCATCGATGGAGTGCTCGCCGAGCTCACGGCCCAGGCCGCTCTGCTTGTATCCGCCGAACGGCAGCGCGGGGTCGATCTGGTGCCAGTTGTTGATCCACACGGTGCCTGCGCGCAGTTGCGCAGCGATCTCGAGGGCCCGCTCGTAGTCGGTGCTCCACACTCCGGCGCTGAGCCCGTAGGGAGAGTCATTGGCCTGCTGCACAGCATCATTGACATCGGAGTAGCGCAGGACACACAAGACCGGCCCGAAGATCTCCTCGCGCGCCACCTCCATGTCGTTGGTGACGTCGGCGAGGATCGTCGGCTCGATCCAGTACCCGGATGCGAACTGAGGCCCGGCGGGCTTGCCGCCGCCCAGGACGACCTTGGCGCCGTCCTGCCAGGCGCTGTCGATGAATCCGAGCACGCGATCACGCTGCCTGGCCGATATCACCGGCCCGACATCCGTGTCGAAATCGCCCGGATCGCCGAGTTTCAGGGCGGAGGCCCGATCGACCAGACGATCCACCACCAGGTCGTACATGTCATCGGGCACCAGCAGGCGGGTGCCGGACTCGCAGATCTGTCCCGAGTACAGCATGCAACCGAACAGTGCCCCGTCGATGGCCACGTCGAGATCGGCATCATCGAGCAGGATCTGGGCGCCCTTGCCGCCGAGTTCCAGTGAGACCCGTTTTACGGTGGCCGAGGCAAGGCGCATGATTTCGCGCCCGACCTGGGTCGAGCCGGTGAAGGCGACCTTGTCGACATCCGGGTGCTCGGCCAGCCTGGCGCCGACGGTGGGACCCGGGCCGGTGACGATGTTGATCACCCCGTCGGGCACGCCGCACTCATGGGCGATCTCGCACAGTCGCAGCAGTGTCAGTGGTGCCTTCTCATCGGGCTTGATCACCACCGAATTGCCGGCGGCGAGCGCCGGCGCGATTTTCCAGATGCCCAGCAGCAGAGGGAAATTCCAGGGGACGATAGCCGCGCAGACCCCAATTGGTTCGTGGCGGATGATGTTGGTCGACAGTGTCGGGTAGGCCTGGGTGGGGACCTGCCGCTCCCACTGGTAGGACGCTGCCAACTCGGCGAAGTACATGAAGTGCGGCGACGCGTAGCCGATATGGAATCCGGTTGCCTGCCGCACCGTCGCTCCGTTGGCGTGGATCTCCAGTTCGATGAGGTCGTCCATCTCCTCGCCGATCCGGTTGGCGATATCGACCATCACCCTGGATCTGTCCGCGGGATCGCGGCGTGACCACGAGCCGGATTCGAAGGCCGCCCGGGCGGCGGCGACGGCGGTGTCGGCGTCCTCGACGGTGCCGCGGGCGATCGTGGCGTACAGCTGCTCGGTCGCCGGGTCGTAGATCCCGTCGGATTCCGCGGCATCGACATGCTTGCCGTTGATGAACATTTGGTAGTGCTTGATGTCGGTAGTCACGTCGCCCCTTCGAGTTCGATCCCGGTGCCCAGTCAAACGCGTCCAGACTGCCGAGCACCATCGCTCGAACGGGCGGTACCTATAGCCCCTCTTGGTCATACCGCACGCAACCTGCAAGGGCGCTCTACCCCGTTCGGCCTAGGAAACACCCCCTTTAGGCCTCTAACCGACCCTCGCGCGGGGTGTTTGCATGGGAGGCCACTGTCACTGACTACGGCTGGAGCGGCACGATCCATGGTGATGTCCCTGCCCGGCTACGCGGCGCCTCTGATCAGGCCGGTGATCAAGCCGGTGCGCTCAGTTGGCTACTTCATCGGGATGTCCCTGGACGTCTTCGTCGGAATCTTCACGACCCGGTTTGCCTGGCAGGAGTATCTGTCCCAGTCGCTGTTCGTTGCCCGGGTGTCGCTGCTGCCGGCGGTCCTGATGATCATTCCCTACTCCCTGATCAACACCTTCATCTTCAACATCCTGCTCAGTGAGTTCGGGGCAGCCGACTTTTCCGGCGCCGGGGCAGCGTTCTTCAACGTCAACCAGATCGGACCGCTGGTGACCGTTCTGGTGACGGCCGGCGCGAGCGCCACCGCGATGTGTGCAGACCTGGGTGCCCGGACGATCCGCGAGGAACTCGACGCCCAGCGGGTGATGGGGATCGACCCCATTCAGGCGCTGGTCATTCCGCGCGTGCTGGCCGCCACGACGGTCTCGGTGGCGTTGATGGGCCTGGTCGTGCTGGTCGGAATGATCGCCTCGTTCTTGTTCTGCGTGTACGCCCTACATGTCTCGGCCGGAGTTTTCGTGGCGGGCATGACCGTTGTCACCGGCCTCGGCGACGTGATCGTGTCGCTGATCAAGGCGTTCCTCTTCGGGTTGGCGGCGGGGCTGATCGCCTGCTACAAGGGGATTTCGGTGGGCGGCGGACCGGCCGGTGTGGGGAACGCCGTCAACGAGACCGTCGTCTTTTCTTTCATGGTGCTGTTCACGATCAACATCATCGTCACGGCTGTCGGCGTCCAGTTCACCCTGAAATGAAACCGGAGCCCACCACATGACTGAGGCGACCACCGCCGTTCCCGCGCAACAGTTTCCGCGTCTGGCGCGAATGAAGGCGAAAATGGTCGCGGAGTGGCTGCGAATCGGCGAGCAGACCCGGTTCTATGTCATGACTCTGGCTTCGATCCCGGATGCCGCCCTTCACTACCGCCCCGAGGTTCTGCGGCTGATCGCTCAAATGGGTTTGGGCACCGGGGCGTTGGCGACGATCGGTGGAACGGTGGTGATCGTCGGCTTCATGACCATCAGCACCGGTGCGGTGGTCGCTGCGCAGGGCTACACCCAGTTCCAATCGGTAGGCGTGGAGGCGTTCACCGGTTTCGCATCGGCGTTCTTCATTCCGCGGCTCATCGTGCCCGGGACAGCGCAGGTCACGTTGACCGCCACCGTGGGGGCCGGCGCCACCGCCCAGATGGGTGCGATGCGGATCAACGAGGAGATCGACGCCCTGGAAGTCATCGGCATCCGCAGTGTCACCTACCTTGCCGCCACGCGTGTGCTGGCCGGGACCATCGTCGTCATCCCCCTCTATGCGATCGCCCTGATCATGGGGTTCATGGCCGCCCGGGTCGGAACCACCTGGATCTACGGTCAACCCTCGGGTGTATACGACCACTACTTCGACACCTTCCTGAACACCTCCGACCTGGCCTGGTCGTTCTTTCAGACCATCGTGATGATCGTCGTGGTGATGCTCGTCTCCACCTACTACGGTTTCACCGCCAGTGGCGGACCCGCCGGGGTGGGCGAAGCCGTCGGCCGCGCGGTTCGCGCCTCGATGGTGGTCGGAGCCTTCGTCCTGATGGCTGTCACCCTCGCTGTCTACGGCCAGTCCGGCAACTTCCGCCTTGCCGGATAGCCGAATGCAACCCCGACGCGGCCAGCACCGTATTGCGACCAAGTGGTGGCCACTGTTCCTCATCGCGCTCATCGCGGTACTGGTCTTTGCCACCGCGACGTCATTCCTGGGTACCTTTCGCTCCTCGGTGCCGGTGACGTTGACCTCCGAGCGCAGTGGCCTGGTGCTCGAGACCGGCGCCAAGGTGAAGATGCGCGGAGTCGATATCGGTCGCGTCCGCACCATCGAAGGCGGGCGAGGCGCCGCCCGCATGCTGCTCGACATCGACACCGAACAGGTGCGTTACATCCCCGCCAACGTCGGGGCACGCATCAACGTGACGACCGTCTTCGGGGCGAAATTCGTCGAACTGGTCTACCCGGAACAACCCGAAGACGAACGCCTGTCGGCCGGCGCGGTGCTCCAAGCCTCCAACGTGACCACCGAAGTCAACACCGTCTTCGAAAACGTCGTCGATCTGCTCAAGATGGTCGACCCGATGAAGCTCAACGCGGTGCTGACCGCAGTCGCCGAGGCGGTACGGGGCCGTGGCGAGCGGATCGGCCAAGCCACCACCGCCTTGAACGAGGTCTTGACCGCCCTCAACGCCCGCAACGACGTCTTCCGTGATGACGTTCGCTCGTTGGCAAGCCTCAGCGACACTTACGGCGCCGCGGCCCAGGACATCCTGTCAATCCTGGACTCGGCGGCCACGACCAGCACCACCGTCGTCAACCACCAAAGTGAGCTCGACACCGTGCTTCTCAACACCATCGGGCTCTCCCGGGAAGGGACCACCCTGCTCGGGACAAGTAAAGACTCCCTGGTGTCGGCGATCAACAGCCTCGAGCCGACCACCAGCCTGCTGCAGACCTACAGCCCCACCTACACCTGCATGTTGCAGGGCGCCCAATGGATCGTCGATCACTCCGACCCGGTATTCGGTGGCGATGGCAGAACCTTTGTCGTGGATGTGGCTCTGCTGCCGGGCAATGATCCCTACCGCTTTCCCGACCACCTGCCGATCGTCGCCGCCAAGGGCGGACCGGGCGGCAAGCCCGGATGCGGATCGCTTCCCGATGCCACCAAGAACTTCCCGGTGCGCCAGCTGATCACCAATACCGGCTGGGGAACCGGACTAGACATCCGACCCAACCCCGGTATCGGCTATCCCTGTTGGGCGGACTACTTTCCGGTCACCCGGGCGATCCCGCAAGAGCCCAGCATCCGCAAGTGCCTGCCCGGGCCCGCCGTGGGGCCGGAACCCTATCCGGGCTCGCCGCCCTACGGCGCTGCCCTCTACGGACCCGGCGGCCAACCGCTGTGGCCGGGGGTGCCTCCCGCGCGCGCCGACGACGGGACCCCGCCGTGAACCGCAAGATGACCGGTGTCGCGGTGCGCCTCGGCCTGTTCCTCACCGTCTGCGCTCTGGCCCTGGGCATCGTCATGATCGTCTTCGGCCAGGCGCGATTCGCAGGCGACGCCAAGTCCTACAGCGCACAGTTCACCGACGTCTCGGGGCTGCGTAAAGGCAACATGGTCCGCATCGCCGGCGTTGAAGTCGGCAAGGTCACAAACATCGCCGTCAACGACGACGCCACTGTGCGGGTGGATTTCACCGCCGACCCGGCAGCGGTCCTGACCGAAGGGACCCGCGCCGAAGTCCGCTATGACGACCTGATCGGCGGCCGCTTCATGGCGCTGGTCGCCGGTCCGGGCAGCACCACGGTCCTGCAACCGGGCCACACCATCCCGCTGGATCGCACCCAACCGGCCCTCGACCTTGATTCGGTCACCGGCGGCTTCCGCCCGTTGTTCCGGGCTCTGGAACCCGAACAGGTGAACGACCTGAGCGGCCAGCTCATCGAGGCGTTCGGCGGTGAAGGTCCCACGATCGCCTCGTTCCTCAGTCGTGCCGCGTCGGTGAGCAACACCCTGGCCGACCGGGACGTGCTCATCGGCCAGGTCGTGGACAACCTCAATGTGCTGCTTGGCACGCTTGGCGGCCAAAGCGATCAGCTCGACAAGGCGGTGACGTCACTGTCGGATCTGGTCCGTGGACTGGCCGAGCGCAGGACCGACATCACCAACGCGGTCGCCTACACCAACGCCGCCACCGGAACCATCGCCGACCTGCTGGGTCAGGCCCGGGAGCCGGCCAGGAAGGTGATCGCCGAAACCGGCCGGGTGAGCGACGCCGTACTTGCCGACCGGGACTACCTGGACAATCTGCTCGAAACCCTTCCCGACAAGTACAGGATGCTCGGCCGACAGGGAATCTACGGCGACTACTTCAGCTTCTACTTCTGCGACGTCGTGCTGAAACTCAACGGAAAGGGTGGACAGCCGGTCTTCGTCAAGGTCGCCGGCCAGAGCTCTGGGCGGTGTGCGCCGAAGTGAGGATGAGAAAGAGTTTTTCGGAGCGGAACCCTTTGATCCTGGGCGCTATTGGCATTGCGCTGGTGTTGGGGCTGGTGGCGGCGGCGCTGGGCAATCAGAAGCTGCCATTCCTCAACGACAACAAGAGCTACACCGCCTATTTCGCCGACGCCGGCGGTTTGTTCGAGGGTGCGATCGTGCAGGTGTCGGGTTACCCCGTCGGCAAGGTCTCCGGCATCTCTCTCGACGAGACCGGCGTGCTGGTCACCTTCACCGTGCCGGAGAACATTCACCTGGGCCGGAGCACCCAGGCCGCGATCAGGACCAAGGGCCTGCTGGGCACAAAGGAACTCGATGTGATGCCCAACGGCGAGGGGCAGCTCAGCGGTCCCATTCCGATGGACCGCACCCAGTCGCCCTATCAGCTCCCGGATGCCCTGGGGGAGTTGGCCACAACGATCAGCGGGGTCGACACCAACCAGCTGTCGGACTCCCTGGCGACCCTCGCACAGACCTTCGCCGACACCCCGCCTCAATTGCGTAGCGCGGTGCAGGGTGTGGCCCGATTCGCCGACACGCTCAATGCCCGTGACGCCCAGTTGCGCACGCTGCTCGACAACGCCGCAAAAGCCACCGGCATTCTGGCC
>CAZRFC010000085.1:0-12987 GCA_964598975.1 uncultured Mycobacterium sp.
CGCGGTCTTGGGGCCGGTCAGGCCCATCAGGCCGTAGATGAAGAGCGCAAACGCGACGATATAGAGAATGTCGACGAGGTAGGTCATTTGGTGAGCTCCTCACCTTTGAGAGCGCGCTTGTCCACAGCGGGCACGGCCTTCTTGCTCTTGAACATGCCGAGCATCCGGTCGGTCACCAGGAAGCCGCCGATCACGTTCAGGGTGCCGAACACCAACGCGACGAAACAGATGATCCGTACACCCCAACTCGCGTCGGCGGGCAGGTTGCCCAGCACCAGCAGAGCGCCCAGCACGACGATGCCGTGGATGGCGTTGGTCCCGGACATCAGCGGGGTGTGCAAGGTGTTGGGCACCTTGGAGATCACGGCGAAGCCGACGAAGCCGGCGAGCACCAGGATCGCCAGATTGGCCAGGAGTTGGGTGTACATCAGTTCCGCCCCTCGCGGGTCACACAGGAGGCCGAGATGACCTCGTCGTCGAAATCGGGCGCCAAGGCGCCGTCGGAGATCATGAGTTCCAGCAGCGAAGTGAGGTTCTTGGAGTACAACTCGCTGGCGTGCTCGGGCATCGTTGCCGGCAGGTTCAGCGGCGAGGCGATCGTCACCCCGTGCCGCACCACGGTCTGCCCGGGCTCAGTCAGTTCGCAGTTGCCCCCGGTCTCCCCTGCGAGGTCGACCACGACGCTGCCGGGCTTCATCCCCTGCACCGCCGCAGCAGTCACCAATCGCGGTGCCGGCCGGCCGGGCACGAGTGCTGTGGTGATCACCACGTCGAAGCCGCCGATGGCCTCTTCCAGTTTCTTCTGCTGCTGGGCCCGTTCCTCGTCTGTGAGTTCCCGGGCGTAGCCACCCTCACCGGCCGCGTCGATACCGACGTTGAGCCATTGCGCACCCACCGAGCGGACCTGGTCGGCCACCTCCGGGCGCACGTCATAGCCGGTGGTCTTGGCACCCAGGCGCTTGGCCGTTGCCAGGGCCTGCAGGCCGGCCACCCCCACGCCGAGCACCAGCACGCTAGCGGGCTTCACGGTGCCCGCGGCCGTGGTCAGCATCGGGAAGAACCGGGTTGATTCGCTGGCCGCGAGCAGCACCGCCTTGTAACCGGCCACGTTGGCCTGGGAGGACAGCGCGTCCATCGCCTGCGCGCGGGAGATGCGCGGGATGGCCTCCACCGCGAACGCCTGAACGCCGGCGCTTCTCAGCGCCGGAATCTGATTGTCTGCGTTGCGCGGCGCGAGGAAGCCGATCAGCGTCTGGCCGGAGCGCAGCCGGGAAAGCTCCACCGCGGAAGGCGGGGCGACCTTCACCACGACGTCGGCTGACCAGGCGTCACCGATGACCGCTCCGGCAGCGGTGTAGAGGGCGTCGGGCAGCAGCGCCCGTTCCCCTGCGCCGGACTCGACCACCACCGCGAGGCCCTGGTTCACGAGCGCGGTGACCGCCTTGGGCACAAGCGCCACCCGGCGCTCATCGGGCCCCGATTCGGCGACGACGCCTACCGTGGTGCGCGCTGTCGTCTGGGTATCTGTCATGGGCTGTGCATGTGCTTTCTGGGATAACTCACCGGAACTGCCCCGATGCTCGTGACACCCTAACCGCTGGCCATGGCGAATTCCCAAGCCGTGTCCACCCGGGCGGAGCGAGATCGGCCCCATCACCACCCCCCGCTGAACCGCCGAAAGCCGCCAAAACCTCGTAGGGCCGAAAGTCCTCAATTTGAATTCGCCAGCACTTTGAAGTCTTCCAGGTTTCGCCACTTCCACGCCCCATGAGTGAAAGATTTCCGTTCGCCGCCAACCGAATTCGTCATTGTGCCGGTTTGTGACGGGACCGTCAGTGTGGCTAGTGTCGTAGATCACATTCAAGACTCGGATGTCGTAGAACGAAGCACGCCCTCACCGCGACGGCGGGTGCGGGGAGTGGGCAATGAGATCTGATTCGCCTCGACGTCTGGGGCCGTAATCGGGTTGTGCGGCTTCGCGGGACTGGCGCACAACGAAGATGAGAAACCGCTCATCGTCTTCTCCTTCTGCCCTCACATCCGCCCGTGAATCTGCCGTCACCGCGAAGGACGCGAACCGCAGGACAGGAGAGAACGATGGGCTTCGACTGGAACATGGACACGCACGGCAAAACGGCAGGTTTCGTGGGACGGGTCGGCGCGCTGGCCGTCGCGCTGGGAATCGGCGTCGTGCTGGGCGGACCGGTGACCGCCGCGGCAGACACCCGCGGCCCGGAGGATTCCACTGCCTCGGAAGCGGACTCACCAGCCGGATCGTCTTCGGGTAGTCGCGCATCTCGAGGCAGAGCGGGCACGAGTCGGCCCGCCGGGAAGACCGTTCGTGGCGGACGCGGCGGCGCGGATGCCGGTTCCGCCGGGGTTGCGAAGGCACCCACCAGGAACGAGCCCGGGCCGGCTGCCACCGATCCGGCCGCTCAACAGCCTCAACCAGCCCAACCGGCGACCATCGGCAGTCAGCCCGAACCCCGGATCGCGGTGCCCGCCCCCGCGGCATTGCGTGCGGCTGCAACGGCCGCACCAGCCGCGACCGCAGCCACTTTGGTGATGCCCGTCCCTGCTGCGTCCCTTCCGGTGACCACGATGGGTCCCACGCAGAAAGCAACCGCCGCGGTTGCGCCGGTGCTCAGTGCAATCGATGCGTTATTGGCTCGATTCTCCGGCAACGGCAAGGACGCACCTGTCGAGTCGCCTGCGGCGTGGGCCGTGCTCGCGATCAGTCGCCGTCTCGGGCGGGTCGCCCCGGTGCGGACACTTGCCGCAACGTTGACGACGGGGCAGGTGCCGGCAGCGGCAACCACCACGACGACCGGTACCACAACGGCCATCACCTGGGCGTGGGGCAGCTACCCGGTCCTGAACTTCAACACGGCGACCGACAAACTCGACTTCGGTTGGATGCAACCCAGCGCGTTCGATGTCACCGAGAAGTCCGGTTCGACGGTAATCGCGGTTGTCGGCAACAACCACAGCTACACGCTGCGGAACGTGCCGATCAGCCAGCTGACGATGAGCAACATCGTCGCCAAAGACGCCGGCACGGTCAGCAAATGGCAGGGCCTCATCTCGAATGCACAGACCACGATGCCGACCGTATCGATCGCCAACGCCACTGTGGCCGAGGGAAATTCGGGTACCACGAACGCCGCTTTCACGGTAACGCTCTCCAAGGCATCAACGAAGACGGTCAGCGTCGGCTACAGCACCGCCAACGGCACCGCGACCGCCGGATCGGACTACACCGCCACCACCGGGACGTTGACGTTCGCCCCTGGAGTGATCTCACAGAAGGTCAACGTCGCCGTCACCGGCGACACCACCGTCGAGGCGAACGAGACCTTCACGGTGAAGCTGGCCAACGCCACCAACGCCACCCTGGCCACCGCCACCGCGACCGGCACCATCACCAACGACGACGCCACCCCGGTCGTTACGCCGCCGAGCATCTCGATCGGCAACACCACGGTGAGCGAGGGTAACTCCGGCACCTCCACGGCCGCCTTCGCGGTCAACCTGTCCAAGGCCGCCACCACCACCGTCAGCGTCGGCTACAGCACCGCCAACGGCACCGCGACCGCCGGCCAGGACTACACCGCCACATCCGGCACCCTCACCTTCGCCCCTGGCGTCACCTCCCAGACCGTCAACGTCGCCGTCACCGGCGACACCGCGGTGGAACCGAACGAGACGTTCACCGTCACGCTGGCCAACCCGGTCGGTGCAACCCTGGCCACCGCCAGCGCAACCGGCACCATCACCAACGACGACACGTCTGCACCGGACCCGGGAACCGGGCCGGGCACCACCGCCCAGTGGGGCGACGCCTTCTTCGCCCCCTACGTCGACATGGCCGGCTGGCCGGTACCCGATCTGATCAAGATCGCCCAGAGCAACGCGGTGTCGCTGTTCACCGCCGCCTTCCTCCAGGCCACTCCGGAAGGCAAGCTCGGCTGGGCCGGACTGGCCGCCCTGGAACCCGGGGCCGCCAACGATCAAGCCCAGGCGATCGACCGGGCGATCACGTCGCTGCAGTCGGCCGGCGGCGACGTGATGATCTCTCTGGGCGGGGCGGCAGGCACCAGCCTGGCCCAGTGGTACACCGCCAAGGGCCGCAGCGCCCAGGATCTGGCCAATGCCTATATCGACGTGGTCGACACCTACGGCGTCAGCCACCTCGACTTCGACATCGAGGGGGCGGCCGTCGCCGAACCCGCCTCGATCGCACTCAACAGCCAGGCGCTCGCACTGTTCCAAAAAGCACGACCGGACGTTCGGGTCTGGTACACGCTGCCGGTGCTCCCCACCGGTCTTACCGCCGACGGCATCAAAGTCGTGAAGTCGGCACTGGACGCCGGGGTCACGCTGTCCGGGGTCAACGTCATGGCCATGGATTACGGCGAGTCCGCCGCGCCCACCAGCGGTCCCAGCGCCAAGACGATGGGGGCCTACGCCATCGCGGCGGCCGAGTCGACCTACGCACAACTCTCGTCGCTCTATCAAGGGTATGGAAAGACCTTCGGCTGGAAGCAACTCGGCGTCACCCCCATGCTCGGCGTGAACGACGTTCTGAGCGAAGTGTTCACCGCTACCGACGCCCAAGCGCTGGAGAACTTCGCCAGAACCAAAGGCTTGGGGATGCTGTCCATGTGGTCGGTGACCCGGGACGTGCCCGGCACTCTCGGCCAGGCAACCCCGACCGCTTCCGGGCTGAGTGACCCGGCCGGCACCTTCAGCAAGATCTTCAACGACTACGGCACGATCAACGTACTGGATTACGGCACCGCCGGTGGGGGCGGCACAGGCACCCCGGTCCAAGGCGGCACCACGACGAAGATCACCTGGTCCTGGGGTTCGAATACCGTACTCAACTTCAACCCCGCGACCGACAAGCTCGACTTCGTCTGGATGCAACCCACCAACTTCGACATCACCGAGAAGTCGGGCTCAACCCAGATCGCGATCGTCGGCAACAACCAGACCTACACCCTGAGCGGTGTCGCACTCAGTGCGATGAGCATCAACAACATCATCGCCCTCGACCCCGCCACCGTCACCAAGTGGAAGAACGCGATCGCAGCAGCGGGACAACCGGTTTCGCCCCCGAGCATCTCGATCGGCAACACCACGGTGAGCGAGGGTAACTCCGGCACCTCCACGGCGGCCTTCGCGGTCAACCTGTCCAAGGCCGCCACCACCACCGTCACCGTCGGCTACAGCACCGCCAACGGCACCGCGACCGCCGGATCGGACTTCACCGCCACCGCCGGGACGTTGACGTTTGCTCCGGGCGTCACCTCACAGAAGGTCAACGTCGCCGTCACCGGCGACACCACCGTCGAGGCGAACGAGACCTTCACGGTGAAGCTGGCCAACGCCACCAACGCCACCCTGGCCACCGCCACCGCGACCGGCACCATCACCAACGACGACGCCACCCCGGTCGTTACGCCGCCGAGCATCTCGATCGGCAACACCACGGTGAGCGAGGGTAACTCCGGCACCTCCACGGCGGCCTTCGCGGTCAACCTGTCCAAGGCCGCCACCACCACCGTCACCGTCGGCTACAGCACCGCCAACGGCACCGCGACCGCCGGATCGGACTTCACCGCCACCGCCGGGACGTTGACGTTTGCTCCGGGCGTCACCTCACAGAAGGTCAACGTCGCCGTCACCGGCGACACCACCGTCGAGGCGAACGAGACCTTCACGGTGAAGCTGGCCAACCCGACCAACGCCACCCTGTCCACCGCCACCGCGACCGGCACCATCACCAACGACGATGCTGCCGCACCGACGACCCAGACCAAGGTGCTGGCCGCCTACTACCCGGAGTGGGGCGTGTACGGCCGCAACTTCCAGCCCGCGGACATCCCGGCCGGCGAACTCACCCACGTCATCTACTCGTTCCTCAACCTGACCAGTGCCGGCCAAGTCGCGATCTACGACACCTACGCCGCCCTCGAAAAGCGTTTCACCGCAGCGGAATCGGTGTCCGGCGAAGCCGACCTCTGGTACTACCCGCCGACCGACCCGCGGTCCCAGCAGACCGTCTGGGGCAATTTCAACCAGCTCGCCCAGCTCAAGCAGAAGAATCCGAACCTGAGGGTCAACGTCGCCCTGGGCGGTTGGACCTTGTCGGCCAATTTCAGCAATGTCGTGTCCACCGCGGCAGGCCGGGAGACGCTGGCCAATTCGATCGTCGGCTTCCTAGATACCTATCGGATGTTCGACGGCATCGACTTCGACTGGGAATACCCCGGTGGTGGGGGTCTGGACGGCAACTCCGCCAGCCCGAACGACGGCGCCAACTACGCCGAACTGCTCAAACTGGTCCGGACCAAGTTGGAAGTCCTCGGTCAGCAGAACGGCCGGAGGTACGAGATCTCGGTCGCCTCGCCCGCGGGCTACGACAAGATCGCCAACTTCAATCTGGCCGGACTGGCACCGAGCGTGGACTACTTCAACCTGATGTCGTACGACTTCCACGGCACCTGGGAGAACGTCACCGGACATCAGTCGGCCTTCACCGGGGACCCGAACGGGTACGACATCAAGCATGCCGTCGATCTCTACCTGGCCGCCGGCGTCAACCCCGGCAAGATCGTGCTGGGCGCTCCGCTGTACACCAGGGCCTGGAGCGGTGTCGCCGACGGCGGTGACGGCGGCTACTTCGAGACCGCCACCGGCAAGGCCCCGGGCAGCTTCGAGCCCGGCACTTATGACTACAAGGACCTGCTCGCGCAATTGCAGGATCCGGCCAGCGGATGGAAGCTCTACTGGGACGACAACGCCCAGGCCGCCTACCTCTACAACAAGGCGCTGGGTCTGTTCAGTTCGTTCGAGACGCCGACCTCGATCGCCCAGAAGTCCGAGTGGGCGCAGGCCCTCGGCCTCCGGGGAATGATGTTCTGGGACATCTCCAATGACGCGGTCACCTCGCCGGAGAGCCTGGTGAAGGCGGCTTACGCGTCCTGGGTGCAGCGCCAGAGCCTGGCCACCATTCGCGCGCAGTCCAACCTCAAGGGCGAGGTCATCATCGGAGGCGACGGGGTGATCAGCGCGCTGCCGGCAGCCACCGTCCTCTGATCGGGGGACGGCCGGTTCATCCGGTGCATGGTCCGATTTCCTGACGTCCGTCGGCCCGTTGCGGGCCGACAGTGGACGTATCAGACCGGGAGCCCCGGCCGAACAGGGAAAGGAACCCACATGACCACCACCGCCTCTCGCCGAATCGTCGCCGCTGTGGCCGGCGTCCTGATCTCGGCAGGCGTCCTGGCCAGCGGGACGCCCTTCGCACCCGTTGAACCGCACGCCACCTACCTGGCCGACTACGGTTCGGCGATCAGCGCCGAGAACTCCGAAGCGCATTCCGCCGAAGGCGGCGTCCGGCACATGGGCAACCACAGCCACGCGCCCGGTTACTTCGAGCGGATGGACGGGGCAGGCGAGTAGACCCGCTGGGAGCGGTCGTACCTCAGCCCGAAGCGACGTCCCCCAATCGGGGGGCATCAGGTGTCGGCCTATCCGACGACACTGGCGAGAAGGTCCAAAAAATGGCTCTAATCTGGGCAAATCGTCACTTGAGCGGTACGCCGCACGCGCCGGAAAGGACCCCAGCATGCATTCGAATCAGAGCACTGCCGCACACTTCGTCGGCCGGATCGGAGCCCTGGCGGTGGCCCTGGGAGTAGGGGCCGTGATCGGTGGCAACGGTATCGCTGCAGCCGACTCCGATACCGGCTCGGACTCTGTCTCGACACCGCGCCAGACCGCCGAACGCGGACACCCGGGAGTGCGCCGCTCAGCGGGTGTCACTCGCGCCGCATCGCAAGCCAAGAACCGACGCGACGCGCGTGTCAGCCCACCCGCGGCGGCGAAGAGTCCAGCCGGCCTCATCCGGGTCGAGACGGACGCGCCGACGCCGGTGCCGGCAGCGGCTCCGGCCGCCGCCCGAGTCCCGACTGCCCCTGTCCTCGCCTCGGCGGCGACGGCGGCCACCTCGACGGCGACGGTCGTGACGGTCGCCCAGCCGGCCCGCACTGCGGTGGCGACGGCAGCACCCGCGGCGGGCACGATGAAGGCGCTGCTGGTGCCTCGCTCCGGCTTGGGGACCGGATCGCCACTGCAGTCCCAGATGTCCTGGACGATGCTCGCGGTCGCCCGACGGTTCAACACCGGCCGGGCGCTGACAGCGAGGCCGCGAACGGTCAACGCGGCGGCGACGACCGGTACGACGACCCCGATCACCTGGGCGTGGGGCACCAACCCGGTGCTGGCGTTCAACACCGCCACCGACAAGCTGGACTTCGGCTGGATGGGGGGCAGCGCGTTCGACGTCACTGAAACCTCCGGTTCCACCCAGATCGCGATCGTCGGCAACAACCAGAGTTACACGCTGAAGGGTGTGCCGCTGTCCCAGCTGACGATGACCAACATCATCGCCAAGGATGCGGGCGCGGCCAGCAAGTGGCAGGGGCTCATCGCCGGAGCGCAGACCGCCGCACCGACCGTCTCGATCGCCGGTACGACTGTTGCGGAAGGGAACTCAGGGACGAGTTCCGCCGCTTTCACGGTGACCTTGTCCAAGGCATCCTCCAGTACCGTCACCGTCGGGTACAGCACCGCCGACGGCACCGCGATCGCCGGTCAGGACTACGCCGCGACGTCCGGGACGCTGACCTTCGCCCCCGGCGTCACCTCGCAACAGGTCAGCGTCGCCGTGACCGGCGACACCACGGTGGAACCCGACGAGACCTTCACCGTCACGTTGGCCACCCCCTCGGGAGCGACGATCGCGACCGGATCGGCCACCGGAACGATCGTTTCCGACGACACAGGGGGCTCGACTCCGGGCGGGACCACCACGCCTGTACAGGGCGGCACCACGACGGTCATCGCGTGGAGATGGGGCACCGACACCGTGCTCGCCTTCGACACCGCTAAGGACAAGCTGGACTTCGGCTGGTTCCAGCCGGGTAACTTCGAGATCGGCGAAACCGCGGACTCGACCCGTATCACCATCGTCGGCAACAACCAGACCTACACCCTGTCCGGCGTCAAGCTCGCCTCGATGAGCCTGGGCAACATCGCCGCCCTCGACGCCGGCACCACGGCAAAGTGGCAGAGCGCCCTCACCGCGGCCGGGCAGACCTCCACCGTCGTCACTCCGCCGACGGTCTCGGTGACCAACGCGTCTGTGGCCGAGGGCAACTCGGGTACCAGCGAGCTGGCGTTCACCGTGTCATTGTCCAAAGCGTCGACGACTCCGGTCAGCGTCAACTACACGACGGCCAACGGCACCGCGACGGCCGGCCAGGACTACACGGCCACCTCCGGCACCGTCACCTTCGCGCCGGGGGTGCTCTCCCAGCAGATCAAGGTCGCCGTCACCGGCGACACCACCGTGGAGGCCGGCGAGACACTGACCGTGACGCTGTCCAACCCGACCGGAGCCACCCTGGCGACCGCGACCGCGACCGGCACCATCACCAATGACGACAGCGACCCCGTGGCGGTCAACCCGCCGACGGTTTCGGTGGCCAATGCCACTGTGGCCGAAGGCAACTCGGGTACCAGCGAGCTGGCGTTCACCGTGTCGTTGTCCAAAGCGTCGACGACTCCGGTCAGCGTCAACTACACGACGGCCAACGGCACCGCGACGGCCGGCCAGGACTACACGGCCACCTCCGGCACCGTCACCTTCGCGCCGGGGGTGCTCTCCCAGCAGATCAAGGTCGCCGTCACCGGCGACACCACCGTGGAGGCCGGCGAGACACTGACCGTGACGCTGTCCAACCCGGCCGGCGCCACCCTGGCGACCGCGACCGCGACCGGCACCATCACCAACGACGACAGCGCCAGCGTTCCGCAACCGGCGACGGCGTTGCCGATCGCGACCACCGACAAGGTGCTGGCGGTCTACTTCCCGGAATGGGGCATTTACGGGCGCGATTTCCAGGTCGCCGACATCCCGGGCGAGCAGGTCAACCGAGTCATCTACTCGTTCCTGAACCTGACCAGCAGCGGCGAGGTGGCCATCTACGACAGTTTCGCCGCCGTGGAGAAGCGGTTCGCCGCCGCCGACACCGTCAGCGGCGAGGCCGACCAGTGGTACTACCCGGCCGACGATCCACGATCCACCCAGACGGTGTGGGGCAACTTCAACCAACTCGCCGAACTCAAGGCGAAGTACCCGCACATGCGGGTGAGCATCGCCGTCGGCGGCTGGACGCTGTCGGGCAACTTCAGCACGGTAGCCTCCACTGCCGCCGGCCGGGAGAAGCTGGCCGACTCGATCGTGTCGTTCCTGACGACCTACCAGATGTTCGACGGCGTCGACTTCGACTGGGAGTACCCCGGCGGCGGCGGACTGGAGGGCAACTCCCAAAGCCCGGACGACGGTGCGAACTATGCCGAACTCCTCAAGGTGGTCCGGGCCAAGCTCGACGTCCTCGAACAGCAGACCGGCCGAACGTACGACATCTCGGTGGCCTCTCCGGCGGGTTATGACAAGATCGCCAACTTCAATCTGGCCGGCCTCGCCCCGAGTGTGGACTTCTTCAATGTGATGGCTTACGACTTCCACGGCACCTGGGAGACCAGCACCGGCCATCAGTCCGCCTTCACCGGAGACCCGAACGGCTACGACGTCGAGACCGCGGTCGGGCTTTACCTGGCCGCCGGCGTCGATCCCGGCAAGATCGTCCTGGGCGCACCGCTGTACACCCGGGGCTGGAGCGGGGTGGCCGACGGCGGCGACGGCGGCTATCTGGAGAAGGCGTCGGGCGCGGCGCCGGGCACCTTCGAGGCCGGCGTCTACGACTACAAGGATCTGCTGGCTCAGCTGAAGGACCCGGCCAGCGGCTGGAAACTGTACTGGGACGACACGGCCCAGGCCGCCTACCTTTACAACGCCGCCCAGGGGCTGTTCAGCTCGTTCGAGACACCGACCTCGATCGCGCAGAAATCGGACTGGGCGCAGGCGTTGGGCCTGGGCGGGATGATGTTCTGGGATATCACCAACGACGCCGTCGGTTCGCCGGACAGCCTTGTCAAAGCCGCCTACGAATCGTGGGTGCTCGGTCAGACCATGGCCGCGGTCCGGGACGGCGCACAGCTACCGAACGAATTGATCGTCGGCGGTGACGGCGTCATCGGGGCGTTGCCTTCGGGGACGACGCTCTGAACCGGGCGCGGCGACGGTCAGTGCATCGGGCAGCGTGACCGTCGCGGTGGTCCCGGCTCCGGGCGCGGTGTCCAGTTTCACCGAACCCCCCATCGCCTCGATCCCGTCCATCAGCGACGCCAGCCCGATGTGACCCTGGGCCACCCGGTCCGCCAGTACGGCGGGGTCGAAACCGACCCCGTCGTCGGCGACCACCAGGGTGACACCCTCGTCCTCGCGCTTCAAGCGCACCCGCAGCCGACCGGCACGGGCATGTTTGACGGCGTTGTTGAGAAGTTCGCGGGCCGCCCGATAGAGCATGTCCTCGCCGGCCGGTCGGCCCACCTCGTCGAGGTCGGCGACGATCGGGATCTCCCAACGCTGCTCATGGCCGGCGATCAGCAGACGGATCGCCGCCGCCAGTCCGGCCTGGTCGAGCACCTTCGGATGCAGCGTCGACACCGCCGAACGCAGAGCCGCCACCGACTCCATCAACGCGGCCTCGACCCGGTCGATGTTCGACGCGGTCGGGTTCATCCGCAGGGCATTGAGGTCGAACCGGGCGGCGAGCAGATTCTGCAGGGGGCCGTCGTGGAGTTGCTCGGAGAGCAGTCGACTGTTGCGCGCATCGGCCTGTAGGACCTCCGCCACAAGCCGGCGGCGCACCTCGAGCAGGCCCTCCACCCGGGCGGCGCGGCGTCTGAGCGCGTACGCCAGTCCAGTCAGTGCCACCGCCAGCCACAGCAGGGCGCCGAACTGGGCGTACACCACTCCCGAGATGCTCACCCGCTCGTCGCGAGCGCCGTAGACGAACCACACCCCCAGGTACCCGACGGCCGCGGCCAGCCCCAAGGCGGCGGTGATCAGCGGGTTGTCCAGGAAGACAACGGGGATCGGTAGCAGGAAGAAGACCGGTAGCAGCCAGATGGTGGCGCCGCCGGAGACGACACACAGCGCCACCACGAACAGCACGTCGACCACGGTGGACGCCCAGCCGTACCAACCGCGGAATGGATGGCTCAACAGGAACACCAGCCAGGCGACCGCGGCGACCCCGTAAGCCACCAGCAGGGCGACAAACGCGGTGCCGATCCAGTGCTCGACGTGGCTCACCGAAACCAGGGCCGCAATCAGCGCGATCAGCGCCAACCTCAGCAGAGACCGGATCGGCAGCGACTCGCTGGTCAGAAAATCCAGGGCCCGGCCAGCCTGCGCGCGCAACTCCTACTCCAACAGCCCGCGGCGCATGGCCTCGGCTACAGCGGCCGCCTGCCCTGTGACGCCGAGCTTCTCGCACAGTCGCTGCACATAGGTCTTGACCGTCGACGCCGACAGATTCAGCTCTTTGGCGATCGCCGGGCCGCTGGCCCCATCGGCAAGGAACTGGAGAACTTCCAATTCGCGTCCGGTCAGCTCCAGTCGCGGCGATTCGGCACGCCGGCGGATCTCGGCGGCAAGAACGGGAGCGAGTCGCGGGGAAACGACCTCGCGGCCCGCCGCACACGCCAGCACCCCGGCGACGATCTCGTCGGGCGGGGCCTCCTTGTGCACGAACCCCGCGGCACCCTGGGCAATGGCGTCGTACACGTGACCCGGGTCGTCATAGGCCGAGACGATCAGCACCCGGGTCGCCAGCCCCTCACCCCGCACCGCCGCAGCCACCTGCGCACCATCGAGCCCCGGCATCTGAAGATCCAGCAGGGCAACGTCGGGTTCGTGCCGCAGGATCAGCTCGAGAGCTTGCGGTCCGGTGGCGGCTTCGCCCACCACCTCGATCTCACCACTGGCGGCCAAAAACCTGGACA
>CAZRFC010000086.1:0-12930 GCA_964598975.1 uncultured Mycobacterium sp.
TTGCCCTCCATCGCGGCGGCGGTCAGGTTGCGGCCGAACTGGTCGAGCACCAACGACGTCGAAGGGTTGCCGGATTCCCCTCCACGGCCTCCGGTACCGGCCTCGGCGGTCTCCTTGCCCTGGTAGCCGCTCAGCAGCTGGATCACCTGCTGGCGCACCCGGGTGAGTTCTGCACCCAGCTTGACGAGCACCTGAGCCGCAACTCCCTCACCCTCACGGATGAGGCCGAGCAGGATGTGCTCGGTGCCGATGTAGTTGTGGCCGAGCTGCAGCGCCTCGCGCAGGCTCAACTCCAGCACCTTCTTCGCCCGCGGAGTGAACGGGATATGGCCGGACGGCGCCTGCTGGCCCTGGCCGATGATCTCCTCGACCTGGGAGCGCACGCCCTCCAGGGAGATCCCGAGGGACTCCAGCGACTTGGCCGCGACGCCCTCGCCCTCGTGGATGAGACCGAGCAGGATGTGCTCGGTTCCGATGTAGTTGTGGTTGAGCATCCGGGCTTCTTCTTGAGCCAGGACGACGACCCTGCGGGCGCGGTCGGTAAATCTCTCGAACATTCGGTGGTTACCTGCTCTCCGTCACCTGGGTGCAGCGGTAGGCACCGTGCACCTGAAGTCCCACTCTAGTGGGCGGCGGCGGGAGGTGGCTCCCCTGCTGGCCGACCAGCTGTCTGTGGTGGACACAGCATTGCAACGCAGGACGACGACGATTCGTTTCCCGGGTCCGCGATCAGGCACTTCGCGGGGAGCGAAACCGGGGTGAACGGACCATGACGGATTTAGGTGGCGGCGTGGAAGGCCTCGATCACATCGGCCGGGATGCGCCCTCGGGTGGACACCTTGTGGCCGTTGCGGCGAGCCCATTCACGGATGGCGCCGCTCTGCTCTCGGTCGATCGTGCCGCGCGTCCCCCGACCGGGGGTGCCGGTGCGCCCGCGGCGGCGGCCGCCGACCCGTCGGCCGGCGTCGATCCACTGCTTCAAATCCTCGCGGAGTTTCTTGGCGTTTTTCGCAGAAAGGTCGATTTCATAACTCACGCCGTCGACCGAGAATTCGACCGTCTCGTCCGCGGGACCCTCTCCATCGAAATCGTCGACGAGAGTGACGGTCACTTTTTTAGCCATGATCCGATAAGTCCTTCTGTGCACAGTCTGCGGCGACGTTTACGCCTGGGCATAATGTGCCATAAATGTACTCGGAATTACAAGAATTGTTTGTCGAGGCAGTTCAGTGGCGGTGTCGAACAATCGGGAACAAAACGGTCTCCCGAATTGACAAACCGGTGAGGGCCATCAACAACCGGTCGATTCCCATTCCGGTTCCGGTCGTAGGCGGCATTGCGTACTCCATTGCGGCGAGGAAATCCTCGTCGAGGGCCATTGCCTCGTCGTCGCCGGCGGCGGCGGCGCGGGCCTGTGCTTCGAACCTCTCCCGTTGGATGACCGGGTCGACCAACTCGGAATAACCTGTGGCCAACTCGATTCCGCGCACATAAAGGTCCCACTTTTCGGTGACGCCGGGCCGATTTCGGTGTTCGCGGGTCAGGGGGGCGGTCTCCACCGGGAAGTCCTTGACGAACACCGGGGCCCACAACGTGTCGCCTACCGTGTGTTCCCAGAGTTCCTCGACGAGTTTTCCGTGGCCGAATCCCCGGTCCCGGGGAATCTCCAGACCCAACCGGTCCGCAATTGCCCAGAGATTTTCTGCGGACGTCTCCGGAGTGATCTCTTCACCGAGTGCTCCGGACAGCGACGGATACATTTGGATCGCCGGCCATTCTCCGCCGAGGTCGTACTTTGAGCCGTCCGGTAATGAGACCTCGCGGGTGCCCAGGGCGTCGTCTGCGACTTCCTGAACCAGTTCGCGGATCATCGTTGCCGAGTCGTCGTATGTTCCCCAGGCCTGATAGGTCTCGAGCATCGCGAATTCCGGCGAGTGGGTCGAATCCGCTCCTTCGTTACGGAAATTCCGGTTGAGTTCGAAAACCTTTTCCAGCCCGCCGACAACGCAGCGCTTCAGGAACAACTCCGGCGCGATCCTTAGGTAGAGGTCGGCATCCAAGGCATTTGAATGGGTCACGAAGGGCCGGGCGGCGGCGCCACCGGCGAGGGTTTGCAGCATCGGGGTTTCCACCTCGAGGAACCCACGGCGCTCCAAGCCGTTGCGGACCGCCCTGACCACCGCGATGCGCTGCCGGGCCACCGCACGAGCCTCGGGGCGCACGATGAGGTCGACGTACCGCTGTCGGACCCGAGCCTCCTCGCTCATCTCCTTGTGCGCCACCGGGAGTGGCCGCAATGCTTTGGCGGCCATCTGCCAGGAGTCCGCCTGCACCGACAGTTCGCCGCGCCGGGAGCTGATGACCTCGCCGTGGACGAAAACGATGTCGCCGAGGTCCACGTCGGCCTTCCAGGAGTCCAATGCCTGCTGCCCGACCCCGGCCAGGCTGATCATGGCCTGCAGTTGGGTACCGTCGCCCTCCTGGAGCGTGGCAAAGCACAGCTTGCCCGAGTTGCGGGAGAACACCACCCGGCCGGTAACCCCGACGATCTCGCCGGTGGCGGTATCCGCGGGCAGATCCGGGTGGGCGGCTCGGACCTCGGCCAGCGAGTGGGTACGGGGAACCGCGACCGGATAGGCCTGCCTGCCCTCGTCCAGCAGGCGCTGTCGTTTGCCTTGGCGGATCCGGAACTGCTCGGGTAGATCCCCCGAAATATCCTCTGCAGGCCCCGGTGCCTTGCCGGTCGAGTCAGCGTCGCTCACGGCGTGCCAGCTTAAATGGGCCCGGCTACATTCCGGGAACCGGAAGCGGTTCAGCGGGCTTGCTTGAGGCGGCCCTTGTCCTGATTGCGCTCGTAGACCATCCGCAGTCCGTCCAGGGTGAGGTGCTTGTCATGGTGGTCGACGGTATTCAGTTCGGGCAGGATGAGCGGGGCTCCGTGACCGGTGGCGACGACAGCGACATTGCCACCGGCGAAGCCGTCCACCTCTTGGCGGATTCGGGTGATCAGACCGTCCACCAGTCCGGCGAACCCGAACACCGCACCGGACTGCATGCATTCCACGGTGTTCTTTCCGATCACCGACCGCGGCCGGGTGAGCTCGACGCGGCGCAGCGCAGCAGACCGGGCCGCCGCGGCGTCCGAGGACAATTGGACGCCCGGTGCGATCGCGCCGCCGAGGAACTCGCCCTTGGCCGAGACGACATCGACACAGATGGACGATCCGAAGTCCACCACGATGGCAGCGGTTGTGAATTTGGCGTAGGCCGCGAGGCAGTTCACGATCCGGTCGGCGCCGACCTCTTTGGGGTTGTCGACGAGCAGTGGGATCCCGGTACGGACGCCGGGTTCGATCAGAACGTGCGGGATCGCGGGCCAGTACTGATCGAGCATCACCCGGACCTCGTGCAGCACCGAGGGCACCGTGGACAGCCCCGCGACTCCGGTCAGTCTTTCGGAGTCTTCACCAATGAGGCCCTCGATCGTCAGCGCGAGTTCGTCGGCGGTGACCTCCGGTTCGGTCCGAATACGCCAGTTCTGAACGACTTTCGCATGATCGCCCGAACCGGAGATCAGCCCGACCACGGTGTGGGTATTGCGGACGTCGATGGCCAGCAGCACGGCTAGTTCACCGCCCGCGGCGAAAGACCGGACGCTTCGTCGGGCACGGTGCGAAACATCAGTTCCTCCAGGTCATTTCGTGGTCTGCGCCGGGCTGCGGCCCACCTCCGACAATGGGTAGTTCGATGCCGATGTTGTCCAGCAGGCGGGTTTCGCCCAGTCGGGCGGCCACCAGTAGACGAGCCCGGCCGACGGCGGGCGCGGGTTCCAGCCAGGGTCCGCGTAGTTCGAGGTAGTCGACGTCGATGGTCGGCACCTCATCGAGGACTGCGCGGGCTGCGTCGAGTACCGCGGTCGGCCCACCTCCCGCCGCGTACATACCGGCCAGCAAGGCCGAGGAGAGCGCGCTGGCCTGTTCGCGGTCCTCGGCGCTGAGATAGCGATTTCGCGATGACATCGCCAGTCCGTCCGCCTCCCGGACCGTGGGTACGCCGACGATCTGCACGCCGACGTTGAGGTCGTCGGTCATCTGCCGGATGAGCACCAGTTGCTGATAGTCCTTCTCGCCGAAGAAAGCCCGGTCCGGGCGCACGATATGCAGCAGTTTGAGCACCACGGTCAGCATGCCGGCGAAATGCGTCGGCCGAACCGCGCCTTCGAGTTCCGCGCCGAGTGGGCCGGGGTGGACGGTGGTTCGCGGGCCGTCGGGGTACATCAGTGCCGGGGTGGGTGTGAACACGATCTCCACGCCCTCGTCAGCGAGCATTTCCAGATCGGCGTCGAGGGTACGGGGGTAGGCGTCGAGATCCTCGCCGGCGCCGAACTGCAGTGGGTTGACGAAAATCGACACCACGACCACCGCACCCGGCACCTTCTTCGCGGCGCGGACCAGTGCGATGTGCCCGTCGTGCAGCGCACCCATCGTCGGGACGAGCATGACGCGCCGTCCGGTGTGTCTCAGTGCGCGGCTCACCTCCGATACCGCGTGCGGTGTCGGGTACACGTTCAGTTGGCCGGCGCTGAACTGGGGAGCTTTGGTGCTCACCGCTGCGGTCCTGCCGATCGCGTCCAGTCGGTCAACACGTCACGAACCTCCTCGGGAGCGTGCGCTCGCTGCGCGGTTCGCAACGAGTCGGCGCAATAGGCCTGCGCCAGTTCAGCATCGACGTCATCCAGGGCATGCAGATGCGCCGCAATGGCCGCCGCGTCACCGCGAGCGACCGGGCCGGTCAGGGCGGCCTGACCCCGCTGCAGGGTGTTCTCCAGCGCGGCTCGTGCCAGCGGTCCGATGATGCGTTCGGCGAGCCCGCCCGGGGCATCGCCGACGAGTTCCTGTCCGAGTAGTTCCTGACCGGCCAGTGCCGCGCGCAGTGCGGTGATCGCATCGGCTACCAGAGTGACGATGTGGTTACTGCCGTGGGCAAGCGCCGCATGGTAGAGGGTGCGGGCATCTTCGCGGACCCGGAAGGGTTCACCGCCGATCTCCAAGACCAGCGATTGCCCGATGGCGTAACCGATTTCGTCGGCGGCGGTGATCCCGAAACAGGTTTCGCCCAACCTGATGATGTCCTCGTCGGCTCCGGTGAACGTCATCGCGGGATGGATCGCCAACGGGACGCAACCCTGTTCGGTGAGCGGGGCCAGCACCCCCACCCCATTGGCGCCGGAGGTGTGAATGACGATGGTGCCCCGGCGTACCGCGCCGGTGGCGGCCAGACCGCCCACCAGTCCGGGCAGTTCGGAATCAGGAACGGTCAGCAGCAGAACTTCGGCGCTGTCGGCCACGTCCGGGACCGGCAGCACTCGGGTGTCGGGCAGTCGGCGCTCCGCCAGCCGCCGGGAGGTCGCGGAGATTGCGCTGCAGGCGACTACGACATGTTCGGCGCGCTCCAGTGCCACACCGAGTGCGGTCCCGACCCGTCCCGCGGAGATGATGCCCACTTTGAGCCGGGCGGGGCGCAAACCGTGTGGGGTCCCCATAAGACGACGACCTCGCTGACGTTGGGTATCGTTCCGGTCCCGCGGCGGGGTACCGGACGGTCAGTCCGAGTCTAGCCGCCCGGTTCAGTCCTCTTTGCGACGGCGACGGCCGCCCTTCACCGCGCCGTCGACCTGCAACCGCTCCATCAGGTCGGCGAACGACTGCCCGTCCGCGTGTTGCCCCTGGGGCTCGGTCGGCTCTTGGACCGGCTCTTGGACCGGCTCCACCGCGACTGGTTCGTCGACCACCGGCTCCGCCGGACGGTGGCGTCCGGCCGGGATGGGGGGCGCCTGGGGCGGAACCCAGTGCCGGCCGCGGGGCGGTCCCGGCGGGACGGTGGGCGCCGGGGCGGGCGCACGGCGCGGTGGGTACAGCGGGGCCTCGCCGGCATGGCGGCCGAGACGCACCTCGGGCGGACGCCACGGCGCCTCGGGTTGCGCGGGGGCGACAAACTGCCCGGGATCCGGTCGCCGGTATGGACTTGCGGCGGGTGGCTCGGGCCGCAGTGGCGGCTCGGGCGGGGGGGCCGCTGCCACCGCGGGCTCCTCGTACACGGGTTCCTCGGAGACGTCGATGATCGGGCTCTCGGAGTCGTCGCTGTCCGCATACTCGGGTTCGGCCGCGACGGTGACGATCTCCTCGGTGATCACCGTGACCCGGCTGCTCTCGACGCGGTCCGGAGCCGCCGGCATCGGGACTGCGACGCGGTCACTCTCCAAGGCGGGCCGCGGTGCCAGATCCGCGCCGAGCATCACCTCGAGCTGGGATCGAAGCGACACCAGTTCGGCTCGCAGCGCAGCCATCTCGTCGGCTGCCTGGACGCCCTCCCGGGAAAGCTGCCGACGCAGCCTGGCCTCGACAGAAAGCTCGTATTCACGTCGGGCGGAGATCTCCCGGTCCAGTTGAAGGTCGTAGACGAACTTCATATCGCGGGCCCGGGCCTGCGCGACATCACTCTGTCTGCGGTAGATCACCGTCACGAAGGCTGCCACCACGGCTGCCCACAGCGAGAGGATCACCGCCAGTCGCAGCAACTCCACCCGGTTGGTGAATACCAGCGTCGAACTCGCGAGAATGGCCAGGACCAGCAGCGCCGTCAGCAGAATCCAACCCGGACCTCGGCTCGAATTGAACCGGCCGCCGCGCCGACTCCGCGCGCCGCGGGACTGAACGGTCATGGGCTGCACTGTACCGCGTCGAAAGTCGTTGCCCGCCCCGACAAGCTGCGGCGATTCGCCTGGCGTTCTATCCGGCGAGGGGCTCGTCGGCACCCGCCTGATCGCCCGGAGACTTGCAGCAGTGCTGCAACCACAGCGCGGCGGCAACCAGTGCCAACGCGCTCACCGCAGCAGCTGCCGCGCCGGGTGTATCGGCCGCCGCCACCCGCAACTCGGCGCGGCGAGGCAACAGATAGGCCAGCACGGCCAGCCACCACCCCAGCATCAGCGCACCGGCCCAGGCCGAAGCCTTCGCGATGGCCACCGAGCGGGCCACCGCGAGCGGATGGAGCCGTCCGGCACCCACCCCGACCCGGCCGTCACGGATCCGGCCGCGCACCGATGCCGCCCACCAAGCCTCCGCGGCGGCGACCGCGAGCAGCGACAGTCCGGTCCACCAGGTGATGGGCGGGAAGTACCGGTAGAGGCCGTGGATGGCCAGAAAGCCCAGGACAGCGGCCAGTGCGGTGGCCGCCGCGAGGTCCCGCTTGCGGGTCGGGCCCATCAGCGGTTCCCGGCCCGTCGACCGATGCTCAGATCAGTGGACCGGACGCCCGCCCGTTCCCGCGGGTCGAGTTCGTCGACGAGTTGCCGAACCGGCCGGGGCTGCCCGTCGATGCTCAGTGCGGCGGCCGCGTCGACCGCAAGCCACGGAATGAGCACGAACGCCCGTTGGTGGGTCAGCGGATGCGGAAGATTCAAATCAGCGGTCGCGGAGAACACCTCGTCGTCGCCGTCGAAGCAACAGATCAGGTCCACGTCCAGGGTTCGTGGTCCCCATTTGATAGTGCGCACCCGGTCGTTATCAGTTTCGATCTGCTGGGCCCGGCGCAGCCAACCCTGCGCGTCCAACGTCGGATCATCGGCGATCAGAACCGCGTTCAGGAACGAATCCTGCTCCACCCCGCCCCAGGCATCGGTCTCCACGACCGGCGAAACCGCGACAACGGAGTCGCCCAGCGCATCGACCACCGCCTGCAGCCGGCCCAGCCGGTCGCCCAGGTTCGACCCGATCGACAGCACGCATCTGCTCATTGAGCGCCTCCGGTGCTCACAGATCCGCACTTCCGTCGAGGCCCACTGGGACGATCCGGCCCCGCCCGCCCCGCCGCGACCGGCGCGCCACGACAGCCACATCGGTGAAGGTCAGCGGGATCGGGGCCTGGGGTTTATGCACCACCACTTCGACGGCGTGCACCCGGGAATCGGCCATCACCCCGTCGGCGATCTCGGCGGCGACCGTCTCGATGAGGTTGCGTGCCGGTCCGGCGACGATGTCGGCGGCGCGCTGAGCCAGTACGCCGTAGTCGTAGGTGTCATGGAGGTCATCGCTGGCCGCGGCGGCATCCAGGTCTATCCACAGGGTGATGTCGATGACGAAGTCCTGGCCATCGCGCCGTTCATGTTCGAAGACACCATGATTGCCGCGAACCGTCAGGCCGCGCAGTTCGATACGGTCAGCCATCGGAGTCACCACCCGGGGGGTGCTGCCAGGCCCCGACCACCTTCAGGGCGTCGACGCTGGCCCGAACATCATGGACCCGAACACCCCATGCGCCGTGGGCGGCCGCCAGTGCCGAGACCACCGCCGTCGCTGTTTCCCGGCCATCGGGGGAACGCGGTGTGCCATCGCGGGCAGCCAGTAGCGAGCCCAGGAATCGCTTCCGGGAGGCACCCACCAAAACCGGGAAACCGGCGGCGACCAAGTCCGGCAGGGCGTGCAGCAGCGCCCAGTTGTGCTGCGCGGTCTTGGCGAAACCCAATCCGGGGTCGATGATCAGCTTCGCCGGGTCCACCCCGGCACCCACCGCGGCGTCGACGGCACCCATGAGTTCGTCACGGACTTCGGCGACGACGTCGCGGTAGCCGGGGACCGCATGCGGTTCGGCCGCCCCTACCGACCGCCAGTGCATCAGCACCCAAGGAACCCCTGCTCGGGCCACGACGGCCGCCATCGCCGGGTCGGCCCGGCCGCCACTGACGTCGTTGACGATGGCGGCCCCGTTCTCCAGTGCGGCCTCCGCGACCGCGGCGTGCATGGTGTCTATGCTGACCGTGATCCCTTGCTCGGCAAGCTCTTTGACGACCGGAACGACACGGGCGCATTCCACCTCTGCGTCGATGCGGACCGCACCGGGGCGGGTTGACTCACCACCGACATCGACGATCGCAGCACCATCGGCCGCCAATGCCATTCCATGTCCGACGGCCTTGGCCGGATCGAGATAGCGTCCGCCGTCGGAGAAGGAGTCATCGGTGACGTTGAGAACGCCCATCACCAGTGCGGCGCACGCGGAGGAGGTCCCGGAGGGTAGGAGCGCAGCACCCCGGGAAAGTGCGTCGTCGTTCACCGCCGGAGAATGAGTTCCAGCGCCTCGGCCCGAGATGCGTTGTTGGTCTTGAACAATCCGCGCACAGCGGAGGTGGTGGTGACCGCACCCGGCTTGCGAACTCCCCGCATCGCCATGCACAGGTGCTCGGCCTCCACCACGACGATCACGCCGCGCGGATTGAGTTTGCGCACGACCGCGTCGGCGATCTGCGCAGTCAGCCGTTCCTGGACCTGCGGGCGTTTGGCGTACAGGTCGACCACCCGGGCCAGCTTCGACAACCCGGTGACCCGGCCGTCGGCGCCCGGGATGTAGGCGACATGGGCCATCCCGTGGAAGGCCACCAGGTGGTGCTCGCAGGTGGAGTACATCGGGATCTGCTTGACCAGGACGAGTTCGTCATGGCCCTCGTCAAAGGTCTTGTCCAGCACCGCATCAGGGTCGGTGTAGAGGCCGGCGAACATCTCCCGGAACGCCCGGGCCACCCGGGCCGGGGTGTCCTTCAACCCATCGCGGTCGGGATCCTCGCCCACGGCCAGGAGCAGCTCGCGGACCGCCGCCTCAGCGCGGGGCTGGTCGAACAGTGGGGTGTCGAGCGTGATCGAGTCGCGCTGCGGCATAGTGCTCCGTCCGTTAATCAACTGGAATGGTTCGACCGTCCGGCATCGTCGCCGGTTTCATCATGGGGCCGATGTTGCGGATACGGCTGCTGGCCCTGCGGACCGTGCTGACCTTGCTGGGGCGGCTGGCCCCATCCCGCGGGCGGTGGATTCCAGTAGCCCTGCTGCGGTGGCGGCGGCGGCCAGCCCGGGGCGCGCCAGCCCGCCGGGGCGCCATAGTCCGGCTGGGCCGGACCATTGCTGTAGTCCGGCTGGCCCGGACCTGCGCTGTAGTCCGGATGGCCGGGAGCGCCGGCCTGATGCCGACCGGGATGCTGGCCGGCGAGTTGACCACCGGGATAGGTGCCGTTTCCGTTGGCACCCTGGGTCTGCTGCGCATGCGCCGCCGATGCCTGGGCGATCGCCTTCTTGAATGCCGGTTCCGGCATCGGCCTCGGCCAGGGTTCGCCGCGCTCCATCGCCAACTCCCCCGGGGTCTTGATCGGCGGCTTGTCCGACGGGATGCGACCACCGAAGTCGTCGAAGACCGTCAGCCGCGGGCGCTTGCGCACATTGCCGAAAATAGCCTCCAGTTCGGCGCGGTGCAGGGTTTCCTTCTCGAGCAGTTCGCCGGCCAGGATGTCGAGCACGTCGCGGTACTCGGTGAGAATCGCCCACGCCTCGGTGTGGGCGGCCTCGATGAGCTTGCGAACCTCGTCGTCGATGTCGCGGGCCACTTCGTGGCTGTAGTCGGCCTGGGTACCCATGGTGCGGCCCAGGAACGGGTCGCCGTGTTCGGTGCCGTAGCGCACCGCCCCGAGTTTGGCGCTCATCCCGTACTCGGTGACCATCGCCCGGGCGATCTTGGTGGCCTGCTCGATGTCGGACACCGCGCCGGTGGTGGGCTCGCGGAACACCAGTTCCTCGGCGGCCCGGCCGCCCATCGCGAAGACCAATCGAGCGATCATCTCCGAGCGGGTCATCAGGCCCTTGTCGTCCTCGGGCACCGAGACGGCGTGGCCGCCGGTGCGGCCGCGGGCCAGGATGGTCACCTTGTAGATCGGCTCGATGTCCGGCATCGCCCAGGCGGCCAGGGTGTGGCCACCCTCGTGGTAGGCCGTGATCTTCTTCTCGGTCTCGCTGATCACCCGGCCCTTGCGGCGGGGGCCACCGATGACCCGGTCGACGGCCTCTTCCAGCGCGGCGCCGGTGATGATGGTGCCGTTCTACCGGGCGGTCAGCAGTGCGGCCTCGTTGATGACGTTGGCCAGGTCGGCACCGGACATGCCAACGGTGCGCTTGGCCAGCCCGTCGAGGTCGGCGTCGGGGGACAGCGGCTTGCCCTGGGCGTGCACCCGTAGGACGGCCTTGCGGCCGGCCAGGTCCGGGCTGGACACCGGGATCTGCCGGTCGAAACGGCCGGGCCGCAGCAGAGCCGGGTCGAGGATGTCGGGACGGTTGGTGGCGGCGATGAGGATGACGCCCTGGCGCTCACCGAAGCCGTCCATCTCGACCAGCAACTGGTTGAGGGTCTGGTCCCGCTCGTCGTGACCGCCGCCCAGGCCGGCACCGCGCTGGCGGCCGACGGCGTCGATCTCGTCGACGAAGATGATGCACGGCGAGTTCTGCTTGGCCTGCTCGAACAGGTCGCGGACCCGGGAGGCGCCGACGCCGACGAACATCTCGACGAAGTCCGAACCGGAGATGGTGAAGAACGGCACGCCGGCCTCGCCGGCCACGGCGCGGGCCAGCAGCGTCTTGCCGGTGCCCGGCGGTCCCACCAGCAGCACGCCACGCGGGATGCGCGCGCCGAGCGAGTTGAACTTCTCGGGGTACTTCAGGAACTCGACGACCTCCGTGAGCTCCTGCTTCGCCTCGTCGACGCCGGCGACGTCATTGAACGTCACCACCGTCTTGTTGCCGAGGAACATGCGCGCCCGGCTCTTGCCGAAGCTCATGGCCTGGTTGTTGGTGCCCTGGGCCTGCCGCATCATGAAGAAGATGAAGCCGCCGATCAGCAGCACCGGCAGGAGCGCGGTGATCAGGAGCGTGAGGATGCCGCCGGCAGCGCTCTCCTCCTGGACGGTGAACTTCTCGCAGTTGAACTGTCCGAATTCGCCGGTCGTGCAGCCGAGATCGGCGTAGACGTTGGTCAGCTCCGAGGGGGCGACCGCCGTCTTCTCCTGCCCGTTGTTCAGGACCGCGGTCAGACGCTGGCCCTGCTGGGTAATGTCTTTGATGGTTCCGCCTCGGGCATCGGCGAGCATCTCGCCGTAGCCATAGTCGGCGCTCTGGCTGCCGTCGCCCATGAACGTCCACAACACCGCCAGTCCGAAGACGGCCAGGACGACGAGCACGACGCTGTTGCGAACGATGCGGCTGGTCAAGGTGGGTCTACTTTCGCCTCCGTGGTGACGACGCCGGCCGACGGCCGCCGCCGACCCTCGATATGCACATCGCGGGCCCGATCAGTATACGGTGCGTTCCGGGACCCGAACAAACGTCCGAATCCCCACCACACCACTCCATACGCACGTCGTGTCCCGGCGGCTCACTCGAGATGTTCGACGAGCGTGATCCGGCGCTGCCTGACCGATGCGCGCCGTCCGCCGCCCAGCTCGATCGTCACACCACCACGCGCCCCCGCGGCCGCCTCCAGGAGCGCCTCCACGCGCTCGGCCGACGGCGCGGGATCGCCGATGGCGAGGCGCAGCACGCGTCGTCCCAGCGCCGCGACCGGCGGGTCGCGCCAGTCGATGGATCCGTCGGCGGCGCGCCTCCGTTCGAGCTCGACGCTCGCGACGCCGTCGAGAAGCGCGTCGTCATCGGCGGCCAACCGGGCGAACTGACCGATGCGCTCGACCGCACCGCCGCGCAGCTCCTCGAGCAGCGGGATGAGCTCGCTCCGCACCCGGTTCCGGAGGTAGGCCTCGTCCCGGTTCGACGGGTCGTCGCGAAAGGCGATGGCCGCACGGTTCAGCAGGTCCCGCAGGGTCGCCCGTCGCTGGCCAACGAGCGGGCGCACGACGTGGCCGCGCCGCGCCGGCATCCCGCGCGCCCCGGCCAGCCCGGCGCCGCGGAGCAGGTTGAGGAGCACGGTCTCGGCCGCGTCGTCGGCCGTGTGGCCCGTCGCGATCCAGCCGGACTCGCCGGCCACCTCCGCCAGGAAGCGGTAGCGCGCCTCTCGCCCGGCGTCCTCGATCGAGCGGCCCTCGGCCTGCGCCAGGGCCGCCACGTCCGT
>CAZRFC010000087.1:0-12866 GCA_964598975.1 uncultured Mycobacterium sp.
TCGGCTACTCCGAACCGGAAGCCGGCACCGACCTTGCCAACCTGCGCACCGCCGCGGTGCGCGACGGTGACGACTATGTGGTCAACGGCCAGAAGATGTGGACCAGCCTGATCCAGTACGCCGACTACGTGTGGCTGGCGGTTCGCACCAACACCGAGGCGAAAAAGCACCGCGGCATCTCGGTGCTCATCGTGCCGACTTCGGCGGAGGGCTTCTCCTGGACACCCGTCCACACCATGGCCGGGCCGAGTACGAGTGCCACTTACTACCAGGATGTCAGGGTGCCGGTCGCCAACCGGGTGGGCGAGGAGAACGGCGGCTGGAAGCTGGTAACCAACCAGCTCAATCACGAACGGGTCGCACTGGTTTCGGCCCAGCCCATCTTCACCGCTCTGACCCAGGTGCGGGAGTGGGCGCAGAACACCAAAGATGCCCGCGGGGCACGGCTCATCGACTCCGAGTGGGTGCAACTCAATCTGGCCCGCGTACACGCCAAGGCGGAGTACCTCAAGCTCATCAACTGGGAACTGGCCTCATCGGCGGAGGCCTCGCCGTCGCCGGCCGACGCCTCGGCGGCCAAAGTGTTCGGAACGGAACTTGCCACCGAGGCCTACCGGCTTCTGATGGAGATCCTGGGCCCATCGGCTACTTTGCGGCAGGACTCCCCGGGCGCACTGCTGCGCGGCCGAGTGGAACGGATGCACCGCGCCGCACTGATCCTGACCTTCGGCGGCGGTACCAACGAGGTCCAGCGAGACATCATCGGCATGGTGGCTCTCGGCCTGCCCAGGAACCGTTAACCGTCTTCGGAACCGCTGATAGGAGATTCCCATGGACTTCACCAGAACCGAAGCAGCGCAGGACCTTTCCGGGCTGGTCAGCACGATCGTCGACTCAGTGTGTACGCCCGAGCACCAGCGCGAACTCGACGGCCTGGATCAACGGTTCGACAAGACCCTTTGGCGCAAGCTGATCGATGCCGACGTCGTATCCACCGCGGCACCCGAATCGATCGGTGGCGGCGGGTTCAGCGTCCTCGAGCAGTCAGCGATCCAAACCGCTCTGGGCCGCCAACTCGCCGCGGTTCCCTACCTGGAGTCGGTGGTGCTCGGCGCGGGCGCACTGGCCAGGTTCGCCACCGCCGGATTGCAGCGGGAGTGGGCAGTGCCGGCAGTGGCCGGGGAGACGCTGCTGACCGCCGCGCTCGACGGTGAATTGGGCCAAGGGCCGGTACAGGCCACTCGATCGGGGGACGGATTCCGCCTGACCGGCAACCGCACCCAGGTTCCATTCGGCCCGTTGGCCGACGCCTTCCTGGTTCCCGCCGAAACAGACTCCGGCTCAGGAGTTTTCCTGGTGAGCCGGACCGACGTGGGAGTGTCAGTGACCGCGCTGGAGACCACGGGACTCAACAGCGTCGGCGAACTCGACTTGGCCGGGGTGGAAGTCGGCGCGGACCGACTGGTCGGCGGCGGCGACGCGGTGGCCTGGCTGACCACCCGACGGGCGGTCGGCCTGACGGCTTACCAGTTGGGCGTTGTGGAGCGGGCACTGGAACTCACCGCCGAATACGCGCGGAGCCGCGAGCAGTTCGATCGGCCGATCGGCAGCTTTCAGGCAGTCTCCCAACGACTGGCCGACGGCTACATAGACATCAAGGGACTGCGGCTGACCTGTGAGCAGGCCTCCTGGCGGCTGTCGGAGGATCTCCCCGCCGACGTCGAGGTCGCCACCGCTGCGTTCTGGGCCGCCGAAGCCGGCCACCGGGTTGCGCACACCACGGTGCACGTACACGGAGGGGTCGGCATCGACATGGATCACCCGGTTCACCGCTACTTCATCACGGCCAAGCAGATCGAATTCGCGATCGGCGGGGCGACCACCCAGTTGCGGATCATCGGCCGGGATCTGGCTGACACGCCCGCGTAGTGCTGCCCACCGTCACCGAGCTGCTGCGACCGCTGGCCGACGTCGAGGACCGCGGTATCCGCGGCGATGACGGCTCGTATTCGACTTGGCGCCAACATATTCAGGCTGGAGCCGATCTCGCAGCTCTGCTGCGTGCCCGACTCAATCCAGATCAGCCGCCTCATGTGGGAGTACTGCTAGGGAACACTCCCCTGTTCTCCGCACTGCTGGTGGCGGCCGCACTGAGCGGTGTGGTCCTGGTTGGCTTGAACCCGACCCGTCGCGGAGCAGCACTTCGCCGGGATGCCCAACACGCTGACTGCCAGTTCGTGCTCACCGACGACGCCCAAGGCGGCGACCTCGGTATCGCCGGCCTACCGGTTCTGGAGGTGACGAGCACCCAATGGGCGCGGCAACTGGCCGAATTCGCCGGTTCAGCGATCACCTACGCAGACACCAAGCAGGACGACCTGCTGATGCTCATCTTCACCTCCGGCACCAGCGGCGAGCCCAAAGCGGTTCGGTGCACCCACGAGAAGGTGGCCGGCCCCGGAGTCATGCTGGCGCAACGCTTCGAACTGCGATCCTCCGACGTGTTCTACCTGTCGATGCCGCTGTTTCATTCCAATGCCGTGATGGCCGGATGGGCACCGGCCGTGGCGGCGCAAGGCTCCATCGCATTGCGACGCAGGTTCTCCGCATCCGGGTTCATCGAGGATGTCCGGAGATTCGGCGCCACTTACGCCAACTACGTCGGCAAGCCGATGTCCTACATTCTGGCCACCCCGGAGAGTCCGGACGACGCGGTCAACCCGTTGCGGATCATGTACGGCAATGAGGCCGCGCCGCGAGATATCGGGCGGTTCGCGCGCAGGTTCGCGGTGACGGTCATCGACGGCTTCGGTTCCAGCGAGGGCGGGGTGTCCATCGCCCGTACCCCAGACACACCCGAGGGCTCACTCGGTCCCCTGCCGGAGGAACTGGCGATTCTCGACGTCGAGACCGGCCAGCCCTGCTCCCCCGGCGTCGTCGGCGAACTGGTGAACATCACCGGTCCGGGCCAGTTTCGGGGCTATTACAAGGACCCTGGGGCCGAGGCCGAACGGATGGCCGGGGGCATCTATCACAGCGGCGACCTGGCTTACCGCGATGATTCGGGATTCGTGTACTTCGCCGGACGACTGGGTGACTGGATGCGGGTCGACGGCGAGAACCTGGGCGCGGCACCGATCGAGCGGGTGCTCATGCGCTATCCCGGTGTGACTGAGGCGGCGGTATACGGCATCCCCGATCCGACCGTCGGCGACCGGGTGATGGCCGCGCTGGTGATGGCTGAAGAAGCCCGCTTCGAGGTAGCGGACTTCCGGAGATTTCTGGCCGACCAAACCGATCTGGGCCCCAAACAGTGGCCGTCGTACGTTCGACTGGCCCGCTCGCTGCCCCGAACCGAGACCTTCAAGGCGCTCAAGCGGATACTCGCCCAGGAAGCTACGGACTGCGCGGACCCGGTTATCGAAATCTAGCCGGCGATCGACGGCATGACGGTTTCGATCAAATGCGGACCCGGTTCAGCGAAGGCCCACCGCAGTGCCTCGGCGAGTTCCTCGGCACTGACGACGCGGCGGGCGGGCACACCCATACTCTCGGACATCTTCACGAAATCCATTGTCGGGGAAGCTAAGTCAAGCAAGGATTCAGCCTTGGGCCCGGTCAGCTGGTCCTGCACCTGAGCCCCGACGCGTTGCAGTTCAATGCGCAAAATGTCGTACGCGCGGTTGGCGTAGAGCACCGTCGTGATGTCAAGCTGCTCCCGGGCCTGCGTCCAGAGCGCAGAAATGGTGTACATCGCCGACCCGTCGGATTCCAGGCACACCACCGGGCGATCCGGGGCGGCGATGGCTGCCCCGACGGCGACGGGGAGGCCGTATCCGATCGCGCCGCCGGTCAACGTGAGCCAGTCATGCGGGGGCGCCCCGCCGGTGGTCTGCGGCAGCAGAAAACCTGAGGTGTTGGACTCGTCGACCACGATCGCCCGCTCGGGCAGCAGAGCGCCGATCACCTCGGCCGAGGTCTGCACGGTCAGCCCGCCGGAGGGTAGTTGGGGACGTGACGGCGGCACCACATCGGCCACCACGTCGGGAGCGATGCGGTCGGCAAGCTCGGCCAGCGCCGCCGCGGCCCCCACCGGCCCCGCCAGCGTGTGAACGGAGCAGCCCTCGGGGACAAGGTCGCTGGCTTTCCCGGGATACCCGAAGAAGGTCACCGGCGAAACCGCGCCCGCGAGGATCAACTGTGTGGTGCCGGCCAACTGCGCAGCGGCCGCCTCGCCGAAGTAAGCGATCCGTTCCGCGGCCGGGATTCCGGCGCCGCGCTCCAGCCGCGTCGGGAATGTTTCGCAGAACAGTCTGGCTCCGAATGCCTTGGCCAGCCGGGCTGCGGCGAAAAGTCCATCCCCCCGGGTCGCATCACCACCGACGAGGATCACCGTAGGCTCCCCGGCGTGCAGAGCATCCTCGATCTCCCGGGTGTCGGACCTGGTCGGGTTGCCTTCCAGCACAACCGGTTCCGCAGCCTCGGCTCCATCGGTCCATGACACGTCCGCCGGCAGGATGACCGTCGCAATCCGCTGCTCCGCACGGGCGAAAGCAAGCGCATCCACCGCGTCGGTAGCCACATCGCCGGTGGTGGTCGTCCTGCGGACCCACCCGGAGACGGTGCCCGCCACCGAGTCGATATCGGACTCCAGCGGTGCATCGTATTTCTTGTGGTACGTCGCATGATCGCCCACCACCACGAGCATGGGCACCCGGGCGCGGCGCGCGTTGTGCAGGTTCGCCAGTCCGTTGCCCAAGCCGGGCCCCAGGTGCAGAAGCACGGCGGCCGGATCCCCGGAGATCCGGGCGAAGCCGTCGGCCGCACCGGTGGCGACTCCCTCGAAAAGGGTGAGCACGGCGTGCATCTCGGGAACCGTGTCCAACGCGGCGACGAAATGCATCTCCGAGGTTCCGGGATTGGCGAAACACACCTTCACCCCGTTGTCCACCAGTGTCGTGATGAGTGCCTGAGCGCCGTTCATCGGACCGACTCTAGCCACTGCTCAGCCGTCGCGGATGTCGTCCAGTCGCCGGCTTGCCGCCTCGAACCCGGTCACGAGTTCGGCGATGATGTCGGCGGCGGGCCGGATCTCGTCCATCCGTCCGACGATCTGCCCGACGGGCATGGCCACCGCGGTCGGATCCTGTGACTGGCTCATCCGCTGGTGTGCCTCGGCGACCAGAACGTTCTGCAGTGGCATGGGCAGCGGATCGGGCGCGCCCTGGGCATCCCAGGCCTCGGTCCACCGACTCTTGAGCAGTCGGGCCGGCTTGCCCGAGTAGATCCGGCGGCGCACCGTGTCGGACGACGTCGCCGCCAGCAGGGCCTGCTGGATGACCGAGGGGCCGTCGGCTCCGCGGGCGCCGGACCTGACACCGAGGTCGTATTCGGCGGCGGTGAGGAACGCCGACCCCATCCACACCCCGGAGGCGCCGAGTGCCAGGGCTGCGGCGACCTGGCGTCCGGTTCCGATCCCGCCGGCGGCCAGGACCGGCGTATCACCGACGGAATCAACGACTTCCGGCACCAGCACCATGGAGGCGATCTCGCCGGTGTGCCCACCCGCCTCGTAACCCTGGGCGACGACGATGTCGACCCCGTTGTCGGCGTGCCGGCGGGCGTGGGCGGCGGTGCCCGCCAGGGCGGCGACCGGAACACCTGCGGCGTGCGCCTGCCCGAGGACGTCGGCGGGCGGTGATCCGAGGGCGTTGGCGATCAGGCTGATCCGGTGGCCCAGGGCGATGTCGACGTGTGACCGCGCGACCGAGTGCAGCCAACCCAGCACGCCCTCGTTGCCCGCGCCCTCGTCGGGCAGGGGCGGCACCCCGAGTTCTGCCAGGGTCTTGTCGACGAAGTCGCGGTGAGCCTGCGGGATGAGCTTGTTGATGTCCACGCTGGTGCCCTCGGTGGGCATCTTGGCGGGCATCACGATATCGACCCCGTAGGGCTTGCCGTCGGTGTTGTCGTCCATCCACGTCAGCACCGATTCGAGTTCCTCGGCGTGGTTGAACCGAACGCAGCCGAGCACTCCCATACCCCCGGCGCGGGTGACGGCCGCGGCCACCTTCTCCGACGGAGTGAAGACGAATATCGGGTACTGGATCCCGAAGCGATCGCACAGTGGGGTGCGCATCAGCTCGTCGCCCTTCGCTCGTCGGCGGGCCGTAGTTCGGTCTGCTTCTTGGCCCAGGTGTAGTCGGGCTTCCCCGCCGGCGAGCGTTTGACCTCATCGACCAGCCACAAGCTGCGCGGCACCTTGTACCCGGCAATCTGGTTGCGCACGAACCCATCCAGTTCGGCCAGCGTCGGCCGGACTCCCGGGCGCGGAGCCACCACGGCGGCGACGTGCTGTCCGAAGCGCTCGTCGGGCACCCCGACCACCAGAGCGTCGAATACCGCGGGATGCCCCTTGAGCGCTGACTCGACCTCCTCGGGGTATACCTTCTCCCCGCCGGTGTTGATCGAGACCGAACCCCGGCCCAGCATGGTGACGGTGCCGTCCTCCTCAACCATGGCGTAGTCGCCGGGAATCGCGTAGCGCACACCGTTGATGGTGCGGAAGGTTTCGCCCGTCTTCTTCTCGTCTTTGTAGTAGCCGACCGGAATGTTGCCCCGCTTGGCCAGAATCCCACGCACACCCGATCCGGGCAGCACCTCGTTGCCCTCGTCGTCGAGCACCACGGTGTTCTTGTCGATGGTGACCCGTGGGCCGCCGGCCTGGGATTGGCCTTTGGCCACCATGCTCGTGCCGCCGAACCCGGTTTCCGAGGAGCCGATGGAATCGGTGATCACCCGGTTGGGCAGCAGTTCGAGGAAGCGTTCCTTCAGACTCGGCGAGAACAGCGCCGCCGTGCTCGCGAGCACGAACAGCGACGACAGATCGCGTTCTTCCACGGTTCCTTCCAGCGCGTCGAGCAGTGGGCGGCCCATCGCGTCGCCGGTGAAGAACAGCAGATTGACTTTGTTTCGCTCAATGGCTCGCCAGACGTCGTCGGCATCGAATTCCGTTGCCAGAACGACAGTTTGACCGGCGAACAAGGCCATCCAGGTAGCTGACTGGGTGGCGCCATGGATCATCGGCGGGATCGGGAAGCGGATCATCGGCGGCCCGGCGGTGGCCTGTTTGGCGTGATCGTATTCGTCTTTCACGAATTCGCCGGTGGCGAAGTCCGTGCCGCCCAACAGCACCCGGTAGATGTCCTCATGGCGCCACATCACGCCTTTGGGAAAACCGGTGGTGCCGCCGGTGTAGAGCAGATAGATGTCGTCGGCGCTGCGCTCGCCGAAGTCACGGTCCGGGGAGCCCGCAGCCAGAGCGTCGTCGAAATCCACGCCGCCATATCGGGCGTAGTCGTCGTCGCTACCGTCCTGGATCACGATCACAGTCCGGACATTGGGGGTGTCCGGCAGCACGTTGGCCACCCGGTCGGCGTACTGCCGTTCATGCACCAGGGCGACCATGTCGGAGTTGTCGAACAGGTAGCGCAGTTCGCCCTCGACGTAGCGGTAGTTGACGTTGACCAGGATGGCGCCGGCCTTCACGATGCCGAGCATCGCGATGACGATCTCGATGCGGTTGCGGCAGTACAACCCAACCTTGTCGTCCTTCTTCACGCCCCGCTCTCGGAGATAGTGCGCAAGGCGATTCGCCTTCTCTTCCAGCTCGGCGTAGGTGATCTGGTTCTCCCCGCAGATCAGGGCAACGCGGTCAGGCACGGCGTCAATGGCATGTTCGGCGAGATCGGCGATGTTCAAGGCCACGGAACCCAAACTAGAACGTGTTACATTTTTTCTCAACGAAAGGCGGGAGAAATATGGCTGACGCCCTGATCGAACAGCGTGGGCATGTCCTGATCGTGACGATGAACCGTCCCGAATCCCGCAATGCGCTCTCCGGCGAGATGCTGCAGATCATGGTCGAGGCCTGGGATCGCGTCGACAGCGATCCCGACATCCGGGTCTGCATCCTCACCGGAGCGGGCGGCTATTTCTGCGCGGGCATGGACCTCAAGGCGGCGACCGCCAAGCCGCCGGGCGACTCGTTCAAGGACGGCAGCTACGACCCGTCGCGGATCGACGGCCTGCTCAAAGGCCGCAGGCTGACCAAGCCGTTGATCGCCGCCGTCGAGGGGCCGGCCATCGCGGGCGGCACCGAGATCCTGCAGGGCACCGACATCCGGGTTGCCGGCGAGGGCGCGAAGTTCGGCATCTCCGAGGCGCGTTGGAGCCTGTACCCGATGGGCGGTTCGGCGGTCCGACTGGTGCGCCAGATCCCGTACACCATCGCCTGCGATCTGCTGCTGACCGGACGGCACATCACCGCGGCCGAGGCGCTTGAGTACGGGCTGATCGGACATGTGGTGCCCGACGGCCATGCTCTCGACAAGGCGTTGGAGATCGCCGAGGTGATCGCCAACAACGGTCCGCTGGCGGTGCAGGCGATATTGCGTTCGATCCGCGAGACGGAGGGCATGCACGAGAACGAGGCCTTCAAGATCGACACCAAGATCGGCATCGAGGTGTTCCTCTCCGAGGACGCCAAAGAAGGCCCGCTGGCGTTCAAGGAGAAGCGGCCACCGCAGTTCAAGATGCGCTAGCCCCGCCCAGCTCTCGTCCCTCCTCGCCGAGTGTGCGGTTTCATACGCGACACGCTGTCGCGTGCGTATCAAGACGCACACTCGGCGAAGGTGACTAGGCGAGCACTGGTTTCGACGGCGTGAACACCACCGGCATGGCCTCCAAGCCGCTGACGAAGTTGGCCGGTCTCAGCGGCAGCGCCGAGTCGTCTGCCAGGCGGAGATCCGGCATCCGCTGCAGGATCTTGCGCAGCATGGTGCTCAGTTCCAGGCGGGCCAGTTGATTGCCGAGGCAGAAGTGCGTACCGAAGCCGAACGCCAGGTGGCTGTTGGGGTTCCGGTCGATGCGGAAGTTCTCCGGATCGCCGAACACCCCCTCGTCGAAGTTGGCGGATTCAAACAGCAGCAGCATCTTCTCGCCCTCGCGCAACTGCGTGCCGTGGAACTCGTTGTCGGCCATCACGGTACGGGCCATGTTCTTCACCGGCGCGGTCCAGCGCAGCATCTCCTCGACTGCACCGGGCACGAGCGCGGCGTCCCCCAGAAGCCGCTGCCACTGGTCGGGGTGACGCAGTAATTGTTCGGTGCCACCGGTCAGCGTGTGTCGGGTGGTCTCGTCCCCGCCGATGAGGATCAGCAACGTTTCGAAGACGATCTCGTCGTCGCTCATCCGCTGGCCGTCCACTTCGGAGTTGACCAGAATCGAGAACAGGTCGCCGGTGGGCTCGGCCCGGCGCTTGGCGGTGGTCTGCATCGCAAAGCCCTGATAGCCGGCGAAGGCCTCCATCAACGATTGCAGTGCAGTCTCGTCGGCGCTCGCTGACAGTCCGCACACCAGGTCGTCAGACCATTTCAGCAGCGTCGCGCGGTCCTGCGGAAGGACGCCGAGCATGTCGCCGATGACCGCCATCGGCAGCGGCGCGGCGAGGTCGCGAACGAAGTCGCACTCGCCACGTTCGCAGACCGCGTCGATGAGGGTGTCGCAGAGCGTGTCGATCCCCGCGGCCTTGTCCATCACCTGCTTGCGGGTGAAGCCGGCGTTGACCAGTTTGCGTCGCAGCAGATGACCGGGGTCGTCCATATCGATCATGTACGGCATCGCGGGCTGGTCGGGTCGGATGCCGCCGGTGTTGGAGAAGACCTCCGGATTGCGTTCCGCGTCGAGCACCGCCTGGTAGGTCGCTGCGGCGGCCAGGCCGTTGCGGTCCCGGAAGACCGGTTCGTTGGCCCGCATCCAGCGGTAGGACTCCCGCGCCCCGCCATCGGCGAAAAAGTTCCCGTCGGTCAGGTCGACATCAGGTCTGCCGGTCATCGAACCGCCTTTCGTCCTTCCGTTGCGCTCTCGCCGCGGATTACAGTGGCCGCATGGGCGCGGCGCAGCACACCATCGCCGGCACCGTGCTGACCATGCCGGTGCGGGTCCGCAGGGCCGACGTGCACACCGCGATGTTCTCGGTGGCCGCCGACGCGGCCCAGCGGATGATCGACTACAGCGGCCTGCAGGTCTGCCGTGTCCGCCCCGACCGCGCCGTGGTGACGCTGATGCTGGCCCGCTACGTCGACGGCGACCTCGGTCGCTATAACGAGTTCGGGACGTGCGTCATGGTCAACCCACCCGGCTCGCAGGCGGCGGGCTTGCGCGCACTGGCCGACGCGGCGGCGTTCATCCACCATCTGCCAGTCGACCAGTCCTTCACCCTGGAGGCCGGTCGGACCATCTGGGGCTTCCCGAAGATCATGGCGGACTTCAGGGTTCGTGCCGGTAACCCGTTCCGTTTCGAGGTGTCCGAGGGCGGCGCGCTGATCGCCGGCATCGAGTTCAGTCCCGGCCTGCCCATCCCGATGCCGCCGCGCACGCAAGCCCTCAGGGCATTCAGTTGCGCCGACGGTGTCACCCGTGAGGTGCCGTGGGAGATGCGGAACTCCAGGGTTCGATTCCGACCGGCCGGCGCGCGGCTTCGCCTCGGTGACCACCCCTACGCCAGAGAGCTGGCCGCGCTGGGACTCCCCAAGCGGCCACTGGTGTCGGGGTCGGTGGGCAACGTCGAGATGACGTTCGGCGACCCAGTGGTGCTGCGCTGACGTCATAGCAGTGCGACGAGTTCCCGCAATTGTTCGGGACTGCGCGGGCTGACCACCATCATGGTGACGCCGGCTGCTTCCCAGACCGCGATCTGCTTGCGCACGTAGTCGGCGTCGCCCACGATTGCGGCATCGTCGACCAGTTCGTCCGGAATGACCTTGGCGGCCTCGTCCTTGCGGCCGGAGCGGAACAGTTTGGTCACGTCGTCGACCACCTCGGCGTACCCCATCCGGCGGTAGACCTCGGCGTGGAAATTGGTGTCCTCCGAACCCATACCACCCATATAGAGCGCCACATACGGCTTCATCATCGCCATGGTCGCGGGGCGGTCGTCAGTCACGACGATCTGTGCGGTGGCGCAGATCTCGAAGTCTTCCCGGCTGCGCCGGGCACCCGGGCGGGCGAAACCTTCGTCCAACCACTCGTTGTACATGTCGGCCAACCGTGGCGAGTAGAAGATCGGCAGCCAGCCGTCGCAGATCTCGGCAGCCATCGCGATGTTCTTCGGCCCCTCGGCGCCGAGCATGATCGGGATGTCGGCGCGCAGTGGGTGGACGATCGGCTTGAGCGCCTTGCCGAGGCCGGTGGTCCCCTCACCGCTCAGCGGAAGCGGGTAGTGCGGTCCGGGACTGGTCACCGGGGCCTGCCTGGCCCACACCTGGCGGACGATGTCGATGTACTCGCGGGTGCGAGCCAGGGGCTTGGGGAAGCGCTGGCCGTACCAGCCCTCCACCACCTGGGGACCGGATACCCCCAGCCCGAGGATGTGCCGGCCGCCGGAGAGATGATCCAGCGTCAGCGAGGCCATGGCACAGGCGGTCGGGGTGCGGGCGGACAGTTGCACCACCGAGGTGCCCAGCCGCATCCGGCTGGTCTGGCGCCCCCACCAGGCCAACGGAGTGAAGGCGTCCGAGCCCCACGCTTCGGCGGTGAACACAGTGTCGAAGCCGGCCTCGTCGGCCGAGGCCACCAGCTCGGCGTGGTTGGTGGGCGGCTGCGCGCCCCAGTATCCGAGCTGCAGACCTAGCTTCATCGAGCGTCCTCTTTCCGTCCGGCGATCGTCCTTGCGAGCATTCTTAGAACCTGTTCTACTCGATGCTGTGACCGTCAGCCAGAGCACCTCTCCCGCTGTAAGGGCCCTACTAGATTCCCACGAACCCCCGCTTTCCGCGCCGCTGACTCTGTCATTCGACTACACCCGTTCGGTCGGTCCGACGCTGAGTGCATTCTTCACCGCGCTACGCGGCCGCCACGTGGTCGGCGTGCGCGGCTCGGACGGCAGGGTGCACGTTCCTGTGATCGAGTACGACCCCGTCACCTACGAGCGACTGTCGGAGATCGTGCCGGTGGGCAGCGTGGGCACTGTGCTGTCGTGGACCTGGCAGTCCGAACCGCTGGACGGCCAGCCGCTGGACCGCCCGTTCGCGTGGGCGCTGATCAAGCTGGACGGGGCCGACACCGCACTGCTGCACGCGGTGGACGGACGCGTCGCGACCGGAGACCGGGTGCACGCGCATTGGGTGGACGAACCGGTCGGTGCGATAACCGACATCGCCTACTTCCTACCCGGCGACGAGCCTGAGCCGGTCAGCGAACAGGCCGACGAACGTGATCCGGTCACCGTGCTGATATCCCCGAGCAGTCTCGCGGTGCGGCACAGCGCATCCCGGCCCGAAAGCATCTTCCTTCGAGCGCTCCGGAACGGCACCTTGCTCGGCGCCCGGTCGGGAGACAACGGGAAGGTGTACTTTCCTCCGCGCGAGGCCGACCCGGCAACCGGAAGTGAGCTCGACCAGTTCGTCGAGCTTCCGGACAAGGGAACGGTGACGACGTTCGCGATCATCAACATCCCGTTCGCCGGGCAACGCATCAAACCCCCTTACGTGGTGGCCTACGTCCTTCTCGACGGCGCCGATATCCCCTTCCTACACATGGTCACCGGGATAGACGCGGCCGATGTCCGGATGGGCATGCGGGTGGAGGCGGTGTGGAAGCCCAGTGAGGAAAGGGATTTCGGCATCGACAACATCGACTACTTCAGGCCGACCGGTGAGCCGGACGCCGACTACGACACCTACAAGCATCACCTCTAAGAGGCGGAGAAAAGATGACTCGCGAAGTGGCCGTAGTGGGATTCGCGCACGCACCCCACGTCCGACGCACGGACGGCACCACCAACGGTGTCGAGATGCTGATGCCGCTGT
>CAZRFC010000088.1:0-12860 GCA_964598975.1 uncultured Mycobacterium sp.
AGACGTCTTCGAGACGGACGTCCGATTCCGGACCGTCGGCGACGTGACGTGCACCGGTTGTGTGGAGTCCACCGCGGCGACGGTGTCGGAGGTCATCGCCGAGACCGCGATCTCGCGGCTCACCGAGCGTGGCGCCACCCGCGCCGACGACCGCATCTCCGAGGCGGGGATGGAAGACCGCAAGCGCGAGGGGTACTTCTGATGAGCGCTCGTGCGAAGAAGGGAATGCTCTGATGAGCGCGTCCACCACACTGTTGCGCATCGCGACCGCCGGCTCGGTCGACGACGGCAAGTCCACGCTGATCGGCCGGCTGCTCTACGACTCCAAGGCCGTCATGGAGGACCAACTGGCGGCGGTGGAGCGCACCTCCCGCGAACGCGGCAACGACTACACCGACCTCGCGCTGGTGACCGACGGCCTGCGATCCGAGCGCGAACAGGGCATCACCATCGACGTGGCCTACCGCTACTTCGCCACCGCCAAGCGCAAGTTCATCATCGCCGACACACCGGGCCACATTCAGTACACCCGCAACATGGTCACCGGCGCGTCCACCGCGCAACTGGTCATCGTCCTCGTCGACGCCCGCCACGGCCTGCTCGAGCAGTCCCGGCGGCACGCCTTCCTGGCCTCGCTGCTGGGGGTGCAGCACCTCGTCCTGGCGGTCAACAAGATGGACCTCATCGACTGGGATCAGCAGCGGTTCAACGATATCCGCGACGAGTTCCACGACTTCGCCGCCCGTCTGGACGTCCACGACGTCACCACCATCCCGATGTCGGCGCTGCACGGCGACAACGTGGTCACCAAGTCCGAGGCGGCGCCCTGGTACGACGGGTCCCCACTGCTGAGGCATCTCGAGGACGTCTACATCGCCGGGGATCGCAACCTGGTCGACGTCCGCTTCCCGGTGCAATACGTCATCCGGCCGCAAACCCTCGAGCACGCCGACCACCGCAGCTATGCCGGAACCGTCGCCAGTGGCGTCATCCGGACCGGGGACGAGGTTGTCGTGCTGCCCGCCGGCAAGAGCAGCCGGATCACCGCGATCGACGGGCCGACCGGTCCGGTGACTGAAGCATTCCCGCCGATGGCGGTGGCCATCAGTCTCGCCGACGACATCGACATCTCCCGCGGCGACATGCTGGCCCGTCCGCAGAACCAGCCGCAGGCCACCCGGGAGTTCGACGCGATGGTGGCCTGGATGGCCGACGACGCGACCCTGGAGCCGGGCCGCGAGTACATCATCAAGCAGACCACCCGCACCACCCGGGCGCGGGTGACCGCGCTGGACTATCGACTCGACGTCAACTCCCTGCACCGCGACAAGAGCGCAACGGCGTTGAAGCTGAACGAACTGGGCCGGGTCAGCCTGCGCACCACGGTTCCCTTGCTGCTCGACGAGTACAACCGCAATACGGCCACCGGGTCGTTCATCCTGATCCATCCCGAGACCAATGTCACCGTCGCGGCCGGCATGGTCCGCGACACGGTGCCGGCGACCGCGCGGACGTCCTCGCCCAACACCGTCCGGCATGAATCGCTGGTCACCGACCGCCTGACCAAGGGCCGCACCGTCTGGTTCACCGGTCTGTCCGGCTCGGGCAAATCGTCGATCGCAGTGATCGTCGAGCAGTTGCTTCTCGAACACGGTTGTCCGGCATACATTCTCGACGGCGACAACCTGCGCCACGGGCTCAACGCCGATCTCGGATTCTCGATGGCGGACCGGGCCGAGAACCTCCGCCGACTGGCCCACGTCGCGACCCTGATGGCCGACGCCGGTCTGACCGTTCTGGTGCCGGCCATCAGCCCACTGCGGGAACACCGCGAACTGGCCCGCACCGTGCACGGTGATGCCGGGATCGAGTTCTTCGAGGTGTTCGTCGACACCCCGTTGGAGGATTGCGAACAGCGCGACCCCAAAGGCCTGTACGCCAAGGCCCGGCGCGGTGAGATAACCCACTTCACCGGCATCGACAGCCCCTATCAACGCCCGAAGAATCCGGATCTGCGGCTGACGCCCGATCACAGCGCCGTCGAACTTGCCCGGCAGGTAGTGGACCTGTTGGAATCGCCGGCGTGAACGATCACGAACTCGCGGCATGGCTGGCGACCGAAGCCGGCGGACTGCTACTCGGGGTGCGGGCCGAACTTGCCGACGCGCCGGCCTCGGAGCGCAAGGATCAGGGCGACAAACGGTCGCACGAGTTCCTGATGAGGGAACTCGCCAACGCCCGGCCCGAGGACGCGGTGCTGTCTGAGGAGGGCGCGGACGACCCGGCGCGACTGAGCGCGAACCGGGTCTGGATCGTCGATCCACTCGACGGCACCCGGGAGTTCTCCGAACTCGACCGCGATGACTGGGCGGTGCATGTGGCGTTGTGGGAGGACGGGGAACTGACCGCGGGGGCGGTGGCGCTGCCCGCCCAGGGCGTGACGCTCTCCACCCCCTCCGTTCCGGGCTTGCCGGTGCCGCCGGCGACGCCGCGCATCCTGGTCTCGCGGACCCGGCCCCCCGCCGAGGCCCACCGCGTCTGCGAGTATCTCGGCGGCACGCTGGTCGAGATGGGCTCCGCCGGCGCCAAAGTCGCCGCCGTCGTGCAGGGCCGCGCCGAGGTGTACGTGCACTCCGGGGGCCAGTACGAGTGGGATTCGGCCGCGCCGGTCGCGGTGGCCCGCGCGGCGGGACTGCACACCTCCCGGATCGACGGCTCGCCGCTGCGCTACAACCAGCCCAATCCGTTGCTGCCGGACCTGATAGTGTGCCGCCCGCAGCACGCCCAAGCGGTCTTGGCTGCTCTGGCCGGGGCTGAAGAATCCCCAGCCGGGGTGGTGGGGAATAGGGACTAAAGGACTTTTTCTCTCAAGACAGTTTGCGCTTAGGTTGTTCTCAGGTAGTCTCAACTCGTTAGCCGAACCACATACTTTCGGAGGATCAAAATGCAGATCTCACTTCGCTCGCACATGATCGCGGGTACCGCCGCGGTCGTCGGCGCAGGCGCCATCGCCATGACGCCGGTGACGGCTGCTCCCTTGAGCCTGCCGTCCGTTCACGTCCCGACTATCGCTCAGGTCACGCTGGCCGGCTTCGACAGCCCGCTCAGCGAGCTGCTGTCCACCGCCATCCTGGCGTCCAGCTACCTGACCGACGGTTTCCAGGACCCGACCAATCCCGCGAGCTGGCCGTTCTCCGGTATCGCGAACGGAACGGGCTTTGTCGGCAGCCTTGCGTGGCCCGCCGCCCTGGGCACCCCTGAAGCGGGTGGATATTCCTCCGTCGGCCTGATCCCGCAGATCATCGACGATGCCCTGCCGATCATCAGCCAGCTGGGCTACAACGGCTCCAGCTACATCAACGCCGCCCTCACCGGGCTCGGCGGTGCCGGCTACATCCTCAGCGAGGGCGTCTGGAACGCCGCGGGCGACTTCCTCACCCTGGACATCGCCGGGGGCATCAATACCCTCCGGACCGCGATCTCCAGCGCCGGACAGTTGGCGCTGTCCTCGCTGGGCTTTGTTGTGGCCAACGTGGTCAACCGGGCCGCCGCCGTTGGCGAATACCTGATCAGCGAGATTCCGGTGCTCATCGGCGCCACCGTCGGCCAGGTGCGGGTTCTCGCCCAGGCGTTGATCAAGCCGATCACCGACGTCTTCGCGGCCTTCGGCCAGCCCAACCCGGTCCAGGGCGTATGGAACGCGGTCGTCGACGGCCTGCTCGGCCCGTCCGGCATCCCGGGCACCGTGCTCAACCTGACCATCGGTGCAGGCGTCCAGACCGGCCCGATCGCCGCGAACACCCCCGCTGAGCTGGTGACCGCCATCGAGGACAACTTCGTCCCGAGCATCCGCACCGAGGTTCAGGCCGCGGTCAAGGGTGTTGCCGGCGCGCTGGCCACCGAGGTGGGCTCGGCCGCCACTGCCCGTGCTGGTGCGTCCACCCTGTCGGCACGTGTTGCCGCGGCCAACGAGGCTCCTGCCGTCGAGGTGCCCGCGGTCGCCGAGGCCAAGGTGGAGGCAGTCACCGGTTCCGACGCTTCCGAGGCCCCGGCCCCGGTCGTGGCGGCCAGCGACAACAGCTCTGCCAGCGAGGCTCCGGCCCCCAAGAAGACGAAGCGCGCCGAGCGTGGCGCCACTTCTCGGGGTGCTGCCAAGGCAGCGGCTAGCTAAGCAGTCAGACAGCCACGGCGCCCCCGCCCTCCTTGTGAGGGTGGGGGCGCTTTGCTGTACCGGGACGGGTGTCGGCACGGCGGACCCGCCGGGCCATTTCCCTCTCAGCCTCTTCTCAGCTAATATTGGGCGTAAGTCAAGGAAGGCGGTGGCTGATGCCCGGCGCGTTCGGTCCGATCCTCACCACGGGAGTGGCGCTCAGCGCCGCCGTCGTGGTGGTGACCAACCCCGTCACCGCACCGCACGCCGACGTCCGGATTCCGGCCGCCCAGTCCCAGGTATCCAAGGCCGGCCAGGCCGTCGACATGCTCGACGAGGACTTCATCCAGGCCGTCGGCCCCGGACCTACCGGGTCCACCAACCCTTTCGCCGTCCTCAAGGACCTGGTCAGCAGTTTGGTCGCTGATGCCGCAGACCTCGGCAAGGACGCGATCCTGCGGGCCTTCGTCGCCGGGACGAGTGTTATGTCGGGGCAGCAGGTGCCTGAATTGACCGCCGCTTCCTATCCCTATATCCCGCCGGTCGCACCGGACCGGCTGCCCTGGCCGGCCCTGCCGGGACCGGTCCCGGCAGATCTGCGGCCGGTGGTGGAGCAGGCGCTCACCGCCATCATCACCGATTCCGGCGACCTCACCGACGTCGGCGTGGTCGCGGCCGCCTTTGTGGCCGGGGCTGCCCTGGCCGCCGAGGTCAGTCCGATTCTGGAGAGCCTGCGGGGCCTGGTCGACGGCCAACTTCGCCCGGCACTGAATCAGGCCGGTTCTGTTCTCGCCGCGCTCTCGCCCCCGTTGATCGGCGGCGTGATCCGCGATGTGGTGGACCGCTATCTGCCGAGTGCGCCCTCGGTCGCCGACGTCGAGATACTCCCGCGCCGCGATACAAACCTGGGGACCGACCCACTGCCGACCGGTGAACCGTCAGCCGGCGACGACGCCTCGCTGACCTCCGTCCGGCAGGCTCGCCCCAACCCGGCGAAACGCACGCCGGACCTGATGGCCGACCTCGTTGCGCCGGAGACACCCGGTGCTGAGACGTTCGTTCCCAAGCACCCGTTCTCCGGTCTGGCCAAGCTGGGAGCGGCGGCCATCGGCGGTCCGCACCGGCCGGCCGCGCCGAACGTCGGTGACGGCGGCCGCGGCGCGATCACCGGCGCGGTCAAGGCGGCCATCGACCGCGCCCGCGACTGACCGGCCAACTGGCAGAATCCGCGGAATGCGGATGTCGGCCAAAGCGGAGTACGCCGTGCGCGCCATGGCATATCTGGCCTCCGTCCCGCCCGGTGCGGTGGTGAAGACCGACGACCTTGCCAAGGCCCAGGGCATCCCCGGTCAGTTTCTCGCCGACATCCTCTCCGATCTGCGCGCAGACCGACTGGTACGCAGCCACCGGGGCCGTGAGGGCGGGTACGCGCTGGCCCGCCCGGCCGACCAGATCAGCATTGCCGACGTCATGCGCTGTATCGACGGACCGTTGGCGAGCGTGCGCGACATCGGCCTGGGGGATCTGCCCTACTCGGGCCCGACCGTGGCATTGACCGACGTGTGGCGCGCTCTTCGCGCCAGCATGCGGGCCGTCCTGGAGGAGACCACGCTCGCAGACGTCGCGGCCGGAGCACTGCCGGAACATGTCAGCCGAATGGCGCGGGACTACCTCACCCAGGAAGACCGGCGGGGTCGGCACAGCAACTGACCCTCGCGTGCCACAATCGCGCTTGTGCGAATAGGCATGACCATGCCGGTGATGGAACCCGACCTCGACGGCGCCGTGCTACGACAGTGGGCGAGGACGGTCGACGAAGGACCGTTCTCATCGCTGTGCTGGGGCGAGCGCATCGCCTTCGACAACCCGGAGTCACTGACCCTGCTGGGTGCACTCGCGGCCTGGACGGACCGGGTACCACTGGTCACCACCGTGGTGGTCCCGCAACTGCACGACCCGGTCCTGCTGGCGAAGTCGTTGGCCACCGGCGACATGCTCAGCGGCGGCCGGCTCACGGTGGGTGTCGGGGTGGGCGGCCGGCACGAGGACTACCGGGCCGTCGGCGCCGATCCGTCGACTCAGACCATGCGTGAAATGGCCGACCGGGTAGCCGTCATGAAGAAGGTGTGGGAAGGCCACAATCTCACCGATTCCGTTGTGCCGGTTGGCCCCAGGCCCGTGCAGCGTACCGGTCCGAGGCTGCTGGTCGGCACGGTCGGACCCAAGACGTTGCGCAGTGCCGCACCGTGGGCCGACGGCCTGGCAGGGATCACCCTGAACCTCGACCTCGCCGAGCAGAGCGCACTGTTCGACGTGGGCCGCACCGCGTGGGCGGAGGCCGGCAAGCCGCCTCCGCACCTGGCCACCTCCTTCTGGTTCGCCTTCGGGCCCCCCGAGGATTCCCGCGCCCAGATCCATCGTCATCTGCGCCACTACATGAACTGGATTCCGCGCGAGGTCGTCGACGCGATGGCGCCGTTGACCGGGTGGGCGGGCACCGAGGAGCAACTCGCTGAGGTGCTCAGGGGATTCGCCGCCATCGGCACGAGCGAGATCCATCTCATCCCCACCAGTTCGGATCTCGATCAGTTGCGCCGCGCCGCCGACGTCGCCGCGGACTTCCATTCCGGCACCGACGATCAGGGGAGCGTGCAGTGAGCTACGGCGACTACCAGTTGGAGATCTATCTGCAGGGTCTCACCGGAGTGCTGCCCACCCTTCCGATGGCGTTCGAGGAACTCGAGGCGCGAGCCGAACAGGCTCTGTCGCCGTCGGTGTGGTCCTATGTCGCCGGCGGTGCCGGGGACGAGTTGACACAACGTTCCAACGCCACCGCCTTTCACCGCTGGGGGCTCATGCCGCGCATGCTGGTCGGTGCCACCGAGCGTGATCTGTCCGTCGAACTGTGGGGTCGAACCTGGCCCGCGCCGGTGTTCATGGCGCCCATCGGCGTGATCGGTCTGTGCACCCAGGACCGGCACGGCGACCTGGCCGCTGCCCGCGCTGCCGCCCGCACCGGCGTGCCGATGTGCGTGTCCACGCTGACGATGGATCCCCTGGAGGATGTGGCAGCCGAATTCGGTGACACCCCAGGGCTTTTCCAGCTTTACACGCCCACCGACCGCGAACTCGCCGAGAGTCTGGTCCATCGTGCCGAGGCCGCCGGCTACGCCGGAATCGTGGTCACCCTGGACACCTGGATCCCCGGTTGGCGACCGCGTGATCTGTCCAGCGCCAACTTCCCGCAACTGCGCGGGCTGTGCCTGGCCAACTACATCAGCGACCCGCATTTCCGCTCCAAGGTGCAGGCCGACATCGACGCCGACCCCCGCAGTGCCGTCATGCACTGGGTCAGCATCTTCGGGAACTCCCTGACCTGGAACGACCTGGGGTGGCTGCGGTCCATCACGTCGCTGCCCCTGATCCTCAAGGGAATCTGCCATCCCGAGGATGCCCGCCGGGCCATCGGCGCCGGAGTCGACGGGATCTACTGCTCCAACCATGGCGGTCGCCAGGCCAACGGCGGTCTGCCCGCCATCGACTGTCTCCCGGAGGTCGTGGCCGCCGCCGGCGACGTGCCGGTGTTGTTCGATTCCGGGGTCCGTTCGGGTGCCGATGTGGTCAAGGCGTTGGCGTTGGGCGCCGCCGCGGTGGGCATCGGCCGTCCCTACGCCTACGGGGCGGCGCTCGCCGGAACCGACGGCATCGTCCACGTCCTGCGCTCGATTCTCGCCGAGGCCGATCTCATCATGGCCGTCGACGGCTACCCGGGCATCAAAGATCTCACCCCGGAGGCACTGCGCCGCGTCGGCTGATCCGCTTAGCTGATCGGTATGCAACAGCCGAGCACCGAGGTGTCCCGACTCCGGGAGAAGCAGAACCGCAACCGGGCGACCCTCGATGCGGTGCTGGACAGCACGCCGCTGGCCACCGTGGCCTTCGTCCGGGACGGCCATCCGGTGGCCCTGCCCACCGGTTTCGCGCGACTGGGCGACGAATTGGTCATTCACGGCTCCACCGGGTCGCCGTGGATGCGTGGACTCGCCGGCGGTGCGCCGGTGTCGGTGGCAGTGACCGCGTTGGACGGAATCGTGGTGGCGCGCAGCGGGTTCGAATCGTCCTTCCGCTACCGCAGCGCCGTGCTCTTCGGCCGGTTCGAGGCGGTGGCCGATGACGATAAGAACTGCTACCTGCAGCAGTTGACCGACGCTTTCATCCCGGGGCGCGTCGCCGAACTACGCGCCAGCACCACGCGTGAACTCGCCGCCACCCTCGTGCTCAGACTGACGATCGGTCCGGACAACTGGTCGCTGAAGATCGGCGACGGGTGGCCCGAGGACGGGGCCGAGGACATCGCCGCCGGCGGGTGGGCCGGGGTGGTGCCGATCCTGACCACCTACGGCACGCCGTTGCGCGCCCCTGACTGTGACCCCGCCGTACCCCTGCCGGGCTCGGTGCGGTCGATGACGGGGGACTAGCGGTCGCTGGCGGTCAGACCGTCGGTGGGGTGGGGCCGCCGGGGTTGCTGTGCGGGGACGCGGGGGATGAGGCGGACGTCCCACCGGTTCCCATGTCGGTTCGTCCGGTGCTCGTCCCGGCGGCGGGCGTCCCCGACACCGGTGCCCGCCGGCCTGTGGTGGTGACCGTGGTGGCGCCGGTCCCGGCGGTCCGGTTGTGGTGGCTGTCGTGGCGATGGCGCAGGCCCAACAGGCCCAACAGGCCGAGCAGGCCGGCCAGGCCCCACAGTCCGGTGTCATTGCTGCCGGCACCGTCGTCCGCCACGGCCAGGGTGGTGTTGCCAGTGGGGGCGGGGACGCCTGCGTCGGCAGTCGCGACCCCGGCCCCGCCGAAGAGCAGCGCTCCGGCGGCTGTCAGGGTGGCAATCGTCGTGCGGGTGTTGCGCATGGAAGTGTTTCCCTCCTCGTGGCCCGATCACATTGGCTGGTTCGGGCATCGCTGCAACGCGTACCCGGCCAGGACGCTCCGAAACGGGCACCGGGATGGCGATGAGGAGGGGAAACGACGGATCCGAGGTGGAAAGTGCCCCCGGCAGGATTCGAACCTGCGGCCTTCTGCTCCGGAGGCAGACGCTCTATCCCCTGAGCTACGGGGGCGCACATGCTGCGCCGTCGGGCGCTCACAGCCTAACGCATAGGATGAACCCCCGTGACCCCCGCCGATCTCGCCGAGCTGCTGCGCCGCACCGCCGCGACGGTGCTGGCCGCGCACGGTCTGGATGCCGACGCCTTGCCGGCCGCCGTCACCGTCGAGCGGCCCCGAAATCCCGAGCACGGCGACTACGCGACCAATATCGCCCTGCAGGTGGCCAAGAAGGTCGGTGCCAACCCGCGCGAACTGGCGGGATGGCTGGCTACCGCACTGGCGGAGGCCGACGGGATCGCCTCGGCCGAGGTCGCCGGGCCCGGCTTCGTCAATCTGCGCATCGAGACCTCCGCCCAGGGCGTGATCGTCACCGACGTGCTGCAGGCCCGGGCCGGCTACGGCACCTCCGACCTGCTGGCCGGCCGCTGCATCAACCTCGAGTTCGTGTCGGCCAACCCCACCGGACCGATCCACATCGGCGGCACCCGGTGGGCCGCCGTCGGTGACGCGCTGGGCCGGCTGCTAAGCACACAGGGTGCCGCGGTGGTCCGCGAGTACTACTTCAACGACCACGGCGCGCAGATCGACCGGTTCACCAACTCGCTGGTCGCCGCCGCCAAGGGCGAGCCGACCCCAGAGGACGGCTACGCGGGCACCTACATCGCCGACATCGCCGCGCAGGTGCTGGCCAAGGAACCCGGCGCGCTGGAGTTGCCCGACGCCGAGATGCGCGAGACGTTCCGGGCGATCGGCGTGAACCTGATGTTCGATCACATCAAGGAATCGCTGCACGAGTTCGGCACCGACTTCGACGTCTACACCCACGAAGACTCGATGCACACCAGCGGGCGGGTCGACGAGGCGATCGCCAAGCTGCGTGCCAATGGCGCCATCTACGAAAAAGACGGCGCTACCTGGCTGCGCACCACCGAATTCGGTGACGACAAGGACCGCGTCGTCATCAAGAGCGACGGCCAGCCCGCCTACATCGCGGGCGACCTCGCCTACTACCTCGACAAGCGGCAGCGCGGATTCAACCTGTGCATCTACATGCTCGGCGCCGACCACCACGGCTACATCGCCCGACTGAAGGCGGCTGCCGCCGCCCTCGGTGACGACCCCGACACCGTCGAGGTGCTGATCGGCCAGATGGTGAACCTGGTCCGCGACGGTCAACCGGTGCGGATGAGCAAGCGAGCGGGCACCGTGATCACCCTCGACGATCTCGTCGACGCCATCGGCGTGGACGCCGCACGCTACGCGCTGACCCGGTCATCGGTGGACTCGCCGATCGACATCGACCTGCAACTTTGGTCGTCGGCGTCCAGCGAAAACCCGGTCTACTACGTGCAATACGCCCACGCGCGACTGTGCGCGCTGGCCCGCAACGCCACCGACCTCGGCGTCAGCCCCGACACCGGCCATCTGGATCTGCTCACCCATGACAAAGAGGGCACTCTGATCCGCAACCTCGGTGAGTTCCCCCGGGTGCTGGCCGCGGCGGCCTCGTTGCGTGAACCGCACCGGGTGTGCCGTTACCTGGAGGACCTCGCCGGCGATTACCACCGTTTCTACGACTCCTGCCGGGTGCTGCCCCAGGGCGACGAGGAACCCGGCGATCTGCACCGGGCCCGCCTGGCGCTGTGCGAGGCCACCCGCCAGGTGATCGCCAACGGGCTGGGAATTCTCGGCGTGAGCGCCCCGGAGCGGATGTGAACGTCCATCCCGCCGGGCCCCGCCACGCCGGGGAGATCCACCACGAGGAAACGCCACCCCGGCCGCTGAACGCAGCGGACGTGTTGGCGTTGGCGCCGAATGTCTGGCCGCGCAACGCCGTTCGGGGCGACGACGGCCAGGTTCGGATCGCCGGTGTGCCGGTCACCGAACTCGCCGACGATTACGGAACCCCGCTGTTCGTCATCGACGAGGACGACTTCCGCCGCCGCTGCCGAGAGATGGCGGACGCCTTCGGGGGCGGGCGCAACGTGCATTACGCGGCCAAGGCTTTCTTATGCAGTGAGATCGCCCGCTGGGTCGCCGAGGAGGGCCTCTCCCTGGATGTCGCCAGCGGGGGCGAGTTGGCGGTCGCCCTGCACGCAGACTTCCCGGCCGAGCGGATCGCCCTGCACGGCAACAACAAATCCGTCGACGAACTGACCGCCGCCGTCAAGGCCGGCATCGGTTACGTGGTGCTGGACTCGCTGACCGAGATCGACCGACTCGACGCCATCGCCGGCCAGGCGGGGGTCGTGCAGAACGTCTTGGTCCGGGTCACCGTCGGGGTGGAAGCTCACACCCACGAGTTCATCGCCACCGCGCACGAGGACCAGAAGTTCGGCCTCTCCCTGGCCTCCGGGGCGGCGATGCAGGCGGTCCGCAGGGTCTTCGCTGCCGGAAACCTACGACTGGTGGGCCTGCACAGCCACATCGGCTCACAAATCTTCGACGTCGGCGGGTTCGAACTCGCCGCCCGCCGGGTGATCGGCCTGCTGCGGGATGTGGTCGCCGAGTTCGGCGTGGACCGGACCGCCCAGATCGGGACCGTGGACCTCGGCGGGGGCCTGGGTATTTCCTATGTGCCGCAGGATGATCCGCCGCCGCTCGGCGATCTGGCCGCCAAACTGGACGCCATCGTGGCATCGGAGTCCGCTGCGGTGGGCCTGCCATGCCCGAGGCTGGTCGTCGAACCCGGCCGCGCCATCGCCGGGCCCGGCACCATCACCCTCTACCAGGTGGGCACCGTCAAAGACGTGGCCGTCGCCTCCGACCGGCACCGGCGCTACATCAGCGTTGACGGCGGTATGAGCGACAACATCCGCACTTCGCTGTACGGAGCGCACTACGACGTCCGGTTGGCCTCGCGGTCCAGCTCGGCGCCACCGGTGCTGGCTCGCATAGTCGGCAAGCACTGCGAAAGCGGTGACATAGTGGTGCGCGACGCCTGGGTGCCCGACGACGTGACCCCCGGTGACCTCCTCGCGGTGGCCGCCACCGGTGCGTACTGCTACTCGATGTCGAGTCGGTACAACCTGATCGGGCGGCCGGCGGTGGTGGCGGTGCGCGACGGGAAGTCCCGTCTAGTTCTGCGCCGGGAAACGGTGGACGATCTGCTCAGTCTGGAGGTGCGGTGACGAACGCGAGTGACAAACCGATCGGTGTCGCGGTGCTGGGTTTGGGCAACGTTGGGCGTGAAGTGGTCCGGATCATCGAGGAGAGTGCAACCGACCTCGCCGCCCGGGTCGGCGCGCCCCTGGAATTGCGCGGCGTGGCGGTGCGGCGGGTGGCCGCCGACCGGGGCGTGCCGATGGAGCTGCTGACCGACAACGTCGAGGATCTGGTTTCCCGCGAGGACGTCGACATCGTCGTGGAGTTGATGGGTCCGGTCGAGCCGGCCCGCAAGGCGATCCTGACCGCACTGGAGGCCGGCAAGTCGGTCGTCACGGCGAACAAGGCCCTGCTGTCGCAGTCCACCGGCGAACTCGCGGAGGCGGCCGAACGCGCCCGGGCGGACCTGTACTTCGAGGCCGCGGTCGCCGGGGCCATCCCGGTGATCCGCCCGTTGACCCAATCGCTGGCCGGCGACACCGTGCTGCGGGTGGCCGGCATC
>CAZRFC010000089.1:0-6409 GCA_964598975.1 uncultured Mycobacterium sp.
AGTGCCTTCGCGGCCTTCGGCGAGCAGCAGGAACCGGAAGAAGTCGACGACGTCCACGCGCACGAACGGGACTCCTGCCTTGCCGCCGCCGGCCAAGTCCGGGGACGGGGGACTCGTTCTCGCCGGCCTTGGGCTCGGCGCGCTGATCTTCTTCGGCACGTCGGCCAAGCGCGGACGGTCCCGCCCGGGCGCGGGACTTCACGGCTTCGCGGACACCCCGCGCAAGCCCGGCAACGGCCTCCTGATCGCCGGAGCGGGGGCCCTGGCCCTGCTCGCCCTTTCGCGCACGCGCGCGGGTACCGAGGTCGTCGACGACATCATCGAAGCCGGCAGCGGCTTCGTGGAGAGGCTGAACATGGCCATGACCCTGCCTGTTGCGGGCCGGCAGTACGTCGACGTGTTCCAGCGGGTCGGCCGCGAGCTCGGCGTCGACCCGGCGCTCATCGCCGCGCTCATGGAACAGGAGTCGTATTACGGCTCCTCGAAGTTCCTCGACCAGCCGGGACCCGCCGGGCGGGGAGATGGCGGGCACGGGCACGGGCTCATGCAGATCGACGACCGGTTCCACCAGGCGTTCCTCGCCAAGCGCAACGCCGCCGGCGTGCCGCTCTGGCAGGTCCCGTACGAGAACGTGAAGTACGCCATCGGGCAGGTGTACCTGCCGTACCGCCGGTTCCTCGCCGCTGTGGGCGGGAACATCCCGAACGTCACCGCCACCCGCAGCAACCGGCGCGTCATCGTCGTTGGACCGAAGAGCCTGGAGCGCTTGAAGGACCGGCTGCTCGGCTCGCACGCCCCGGGCGACTACCCCGATCCCCGCCCGCTCGCGGGGGCTGACCTGAACCACGCCGCCCTGAACGCGTACAACGCCGGCCTCACGAGCGTGCTCCAGATGCTCGCGTTGGGGTATGACGCGGACCGGGCCTCGTTCACCCGCCAGTACGGGACGCAGGTCCGCAACCGCTGGCGCCGCATCGCGGGGGATCCGAACCTCGCCTGAACCGGCGCGAGGAGTCGTCATGGCTGAAAAGCGCACGAAGTTGTCCCTCCTCGGGGACGCCCAGGCCCAGCAGTACCTCCAGCAGGTCCAGGCGCAGCCGGTGCAGCACCCGCTCGCCCGCCGCGGGGAGCTCGCGTACGTGACGAGCGCCGGCGTCACCCTGATTGCCACCCGGCTGAAATCGGGGCACATTCAGCTCGACTACATCTGCGCCTGCTGAGCGGGTGCAAGGAGCCCCGATGCCGATCCCCCAGACGCACATGGTCGCCATGCTCGGCGGCTTCGCTGCGGACCCCCAGGTCACGGCGTATTACAACGACTTCTCGAACGGCTTCCGCTACGCGCAGGCGTACGACCGGGACGCGCCCCGGCTCGCGACGCGGACCATGAAGCGTCGCATGGGGCTCGAGCGGCTCTCGTACTCGGAGGCGCTCGGGGGCTACGCGCCCGCCATGTCGGCGAGCGCCCAGGCCCACGCACTCGGGTACCTCGGCGCTGCGCCGCAGTTCCTCGACCTCTCCCTGGGGATGCGGCAGAACAAGCCCGACCTCACCGACCCGCGCACGTTCACCGGCGGATTGCTGAACCCGGTCCTGCAGGAGATGCCGGAGATCGTGCAGCCCAAGAGCGACCCCGAGGCCCCTCAGCGTGCGCCGCCGCAGGAGGAGGGCACGAGCTGGCTGCCCCTGCTCGGGGCGGCGCTCATCGGCTTCAAGCTCCTGAAGGCCGCGTCGACCTGATCCCCGGAGCGTGCCGTGGACGGCGTGAAGCTCTTCTTCTTCTTCATGGACGGGTGCGGCGCGTGTGCACAAGCGAAGCCGCACTTGGATGAGTTCGCCCAGCGGCACCCAGAGGTGAAGATCGAACGCAAGGACGTGCACCGGATGCGGTGGCCCAGGTCGGCGAACTGGCGGCCGGCCTACACCCCGAGCTACGTGATCGCCGTGCCCGGCAAGCCGCTGCACGCGTACGAGCACCCCATGACCCTGCAGCAGCTGGAAGCCTGGCTCGCTGAGCGCACCCGAGGCGACTGATGGCCGCTGCCACGCACCTCGGCATCCAGGCGCTCGCGCTGTTCGCGACGACGCCCGAGTACGTCTTCTCCCGCAACCCCAAGGGCACCGCGGTATTCGACTCCGCCTTCGTCGAGCTCGGTGAGGGCGGGCAAGCGAAGGCCCGGCGGGCGACGCCTCCGCAGGTGGCGGTCACGGCGGCGAACTACGAGGTCGAGAAGACCGTCAAGGCGCTCAAGGACTTCGGCACTACGAAGGCCGCGAACTTCAAGCGGCACCGCGACGCGATCGAGGCGTGGCAGGAGCGCCGCAAGACGGATCCGAAGGCGAAGTGGCCGATCAAGGCCGACGACGACCACATGTTCGGATCCGGTTGCGAGATCGCCGTGCGCCGCAGCCTGAACATGCTCAACAGCCTCGGCCGCGCGGACACGCTCGCGGACTTCATGCCGATGCCCGGCTTCGGGGACCCGCGCGGGGAGGCCGACGCGCGCGAGGCGCTGGAGGCTCGGCGGGCGAACGCGGCGCGCTACCAGCAGATCGTCGCGGAGGTGGCCTCTCGGTGCCTGCAGGACCCGGAGACGGCCGGCATGCGCCTGTACCTGCACCCAGCGGTCGAGGTGCTGCAGGAGGAGCATCTCCAGGCGCAGGAAGTGGAGCGCGAGAAGCTGTCCGAAACCTTCGGTGACCGCAGCAAGATGAACTTCTGGCGGGCCGAGAAGTACGAGCGCCGCACGCGCGCGCGGGAGAAGGACCTGCGGGCCGTGCGCGGCCTGCTCGAGGTCCTGCTGTCCCGGGGAGCCGACGCCGACGGTACGCCCTACGACGACGGGCACCCGGACGTGCAGAAGCTCCTGCAGAAGTATTACGCGACCGAGACCGAACTCGCCGACGCCCGGAAGATGGCGGAGTATTACAACAGCGCGATGTTCAAGCCGGTGCCGCCTGAAGTCGTGGCCGTCTGGGAACGCGGCAGCCTGCTGCGCCCGCCGCCGCCGACCGGGGACCCGGTGCGCGACGCGCAGCTTCGGCGGGAGCACGCCGAGGCGGTGAAGCGCAACCGGGCCTACGTGCAGATGATCGCGGCAGGGCGGCTGCCCCCGGAGCTTCAGGAGGAGTTCGCAGCGGCAAGCCGCAAGCGGCAGTCGCGCGAGGCGCGGGAGGCGCGCAAGGCGGAGCGGGAGGAGACCGCGGCCATCGTGCGCGAGGAGTCGGAGGAGAACGAGGCGGACCTGTTCGACGAGCTCCTGCAAGGCGGCATCGAGAAGTGGGCGGAGTTCGCGCCCACCGGCGGCAGGGAGAACGCGCCCATCCAGGCCCGCGAAGAGTCGGAGATCGTGCGCCCGGAGCTCGACTTGCAGCTGGACGACGGCAGCGTGTTCGGCCTGGAATTCGATGCCCCTCCGGGGGAGGAGTAGGCCATGGCCACGACCAGGAAGTCCGAGCCCGTCGTCGAACGCGTGAACCGCTCATTCGTGCGCGGAGGCACGGCCAAGGAGGACCGCGCACGGCTCCAGCGGGACATGCAGAAGGCCCTCGAAAGCTCGCGCGCGCTCGAAGAGGCGCCGGCGGGTCCGCGTACCCGCGCAGAGTGGGAAGACCTGTACGGGGCCTACGAGGGCGAAGACCCGCTGGAGATGGGCACGGCGGAGGACGAGCTTCCCGACGCCGATGACACCGCGGACCTGTCCAAGGGTGAGCTGCACGCGCTCAGCACGGAACTGCGCCGCGAGGCTCGGCACGCGATGCTCGGGCGGGGCCGGCGTGGAGTCGAGCAGGCGGCCTTGCGGCGTGCCCGCGAAGCCCTGGAAGCCATCGCGCGCGCGGAGCGGGCGGCCCTGGGCAAGCGCCTCGAGCTCGTGCCGGGGGAGTTCCTCGGTGAAGGCCAGGCCGACTTCGCCGGGCTCGGCATCGACTGCGCGAAGGCGTACAGCCACTACGGGGTCGCGGCCTACAAGCTCGGCCAGGTGCGGACCTACCTCTCCACCCTGCCGAACGCGGAGATCCTCGCGGACCAGGAGTGGGCCGGCAGCCGGGGCACCTCGTCCGAGCCGCTCATGTACCTGCCGCAGCGGTTCTCCGACTCGCTCGCCTTCTTCGCGCAGCGCTGCGTGGTGCGCGACCCGAAGTTCGGGGAGCCGCTGCGCGCCCCGGCGGTGCTGCTCGGGGAGCGCGACCCGCTCGGGAGGCGGCTGTGACCCCCCTCGGCCTCGTGGGCCTTGCCCTGTTCGCCGGGTCCGCGGCGGCCAGCATGACCACGGTCCTGCGCGCCGTGCTCGTCGACTTCGGGTGGGCGCGCCTCGCCCTCGAGGTGAAGCCGTTCAACTGCGACCTGTGCTGCAGCTTCTGGGGAAGCGCCGGGATCGCGCTTGCCTGCAGCGGCACGTACGGCCCGTGGGCGGCGGCCGCGCTCGCGGGCGTGGCGCCGTCGATGGCCCTCCTGCGCGCCCTGCGACCAGCCCCGGTTGCGCCGCACCCCCTTCTCCTGCCACCCTCAACCCCGGAAGGGGCTTGAACAAGTCAAGTGGCTGGGGCAACAATCGGATCCGTGCCCGCTGATTCGGTGGGCCAGAGGTGAAACATGGCACTCGGTGACGCGATGATCGGCCTGGCGGGCTTCGCCGGCGGCGGCAAGCGCAAGCGGGGCGGGCAGGTCGCGAACGTGATCCGCCGATTCGCGAACGGCATGCCCGGCGAGGCGATGAAGGGGCGCATCCAGTCGACCGGCACCCAGCTCATCGTCGACGGCGTGAGCTTCGCCACCAAGGCGAGCCCGACCGATCCCGTGGTCGAGGTGTGCTTCACGCGCTCGGCGCGCACGGACGCGGGCAAGGCGGTGGCCGGTGAGCTGCTGCGCGCGCTCGAGGCCGGCGTCAGCATCCACGCGCAGCGCGGCCCCCGGATCGGCCCGGACGCCGGCGACTGGCGCATCGCCGGACGCAAGGGCGGCAAGAACACGATGCGGGTGCCCGAAGGCTGCGTCGAGTTCGTGATGACGCGGGCCATGGCCGAGGCGAGCGAGAAGGGCCACGAGCGCGGGCTGAAGTCGCAGGCGCAGGCGCTCAAGCGCAAGGCCACCATCGCGGCGAACGAGGCCGCCGCGTTCGAGCGGCAGTTCGGCGTGTCCCGCGCCGTGTTCGACGAGGCCATGGCCATCGCGCGCCGGGGCATCTCCACCGAGGACGCGCCCATCATCACGGCTCCCGGCCGCGGCGAGATCCTCGACATCTGATCCAAGATCCGCGCCCCCGGATGGTCCGGGAGGCGGGCAACCACGCCCCGACAGGGGGCGCGAACCAAGAAGGAGGCCGTCATGGCCCGCAGCAAGAAGAAGACGAAGAAGTCGACCGTCTCCGTCGACGGGTGCTCGGTGGAGGTCGTCGTCCGCCAGAAGAAGGCGGCGAAGAAGAGCGGCAAGAAGAGCGGCAAGAAGAGCCGGAGCCGCCGGCGCCGCAAGTAGCCTCCGCGCTGCCAGACGAGGCCCCTCGGACAGGTTCCGGGGGGCCTTCGTCGTTCTCCTCACCGGCGGCGCGCCGCGCGCAGCTCCCTGTTGCGCCATCGCTCGGCACCGTGGCCGGCGAGGGCGAACAGGCCGCACGCGGCCATGAGCGCGTCAGGCCACGGGAACCCCAGGAACGGATGCGGCGGCCACTCGAGCAGCTCACCGGCGATGAGGTGGCCGAGCGTGAAGAGGCACATGAGCACCGTCGCCGCGCTCACCGCGGCGACGGCGGTCTGGGCCGGGGTGGTGGGCGAGCGCATCAGGGTGCTCCTCATCGGCGGGCCCCAAATCGCTGCTTCCACTCGGCGAATGCGGCGTCTGCGATCTTCTCGGCCTGCGGGGCTTCCGCCTGGAGCAGCCGGTGGATGGCCCGTACCGTTTCACGGGGCAGCAGGCCGTGCCGGTGCGGGGTGACCGCAACCCGCACGAGCTCCGCCTTGAAGCCGCACTCGGGCCCATACCGCCGCAAGTTGGCCCAGTTGCGGTCGTACGCCGCGAATACGCGTTCGAGCAGGTCGACGTGGTCGGCGAATGCGGTGATGGCGGGGCCGTCCTTGTCGGACAGCGTGAGCGCGGGCATGGCCATGAGCGCCGCGCCGCCCTGGTCGAGGTGCATCGGCGAGTTCGTCCGCCGGGCGAAGTTGGTCTCGTACTTCTTCGCGTAGTGGGCGACGACGTCGTCGACGTGCTCGTCGGGCACGCACATGGGCACGAGGTTGAGGTCGTCGCGGGTGGCGGTGAGGAGGGTGAACTTCATGGGAGCTCCGGCGAAGAGAGAAGGGCGGTGGGCAGCGACGCCCGCATGGCGCGCTGTGCCGCCCGGTGCACGTGCCAGCCCGTGACGCCGTGCACGAGCGGGACGGGATGGGGCGCGCCGGCGAGCGCCCGCTTCAC